>NZ_JBVGOY010000038.1:0-524 GCF_058188655.1 Macrococcus sp. CoH-51_TC_04 | reverse complement strand
CTCGCGCATCTATCGTGGTCAACCAGTAATCGGTCAGTTCGCGCTGGAACTGCTCAAGATTGATCGAATCTGCCTGACCCGTGACCAGTGAACTTCGCGCCGCTTCAGATTGATTCAGCCACCAGAAGAAGGCGTCGGCCTCGATCTTTCCACCACGATTAAGCTGCTCTTGGAGATTGAGGTTCCACTTCATGCTGTCGATGATGCCGATGCCGGGCACCACCGAGCAAATGCCGACCGATAGAATCGGGGAGCCGACGCGCAGCCCCAGACTCTCGATATCGATCATGACGAATGTCTTTTGCCCTATTCCGTGTTTCGGCTTGATATCATCTTCGGTCAATACCACACTACGGCTCGCCACTGCGCTGAGAATGCCGGGAACTACTTCGGACATAACGTATCCGGGTTGAGTCATTTAGTAATCCTTCATAGGTACAAATTTGCGGATACTGCGGTCCGCGTCAATTGGGTGTACAAATGTTCCCACTTCTGGTCAGCAAACACATCAGACTCGTCGATGA
>NZ_JBVGOY010000037.1:0-1063 GCF_058188655.1 Macrococcus sp. CoH-51_TC_04 | reverse complement strand
TTCTACCCGGCAATCCCGAATAAAAAATCTATAAAATTGATTAAGTCTTCGATCGATTAGTATTCGTCAGCTCCATACATCACTGTACTTCCACCTCGAACCTATTAACCTCATCATCTTTGAGGGATCTTATAACCGAAGTTGGGAAATCTCATCTTGAGGGGGGCTTCATGCTTAGATGCTTTCAGCACTTATCCCGTCCATACATAGCTACCCAGCTATGCCGCTGGCGCGACAACTGGTACACCAGAGGTATGTCCATCCCGGTCCTCTCGTACTAAGGACAGCTCCTCTCAAATTTCCTACGCCCACGACGGATAGGGACCGAACTGTCTCACGACGTTCTGAACCCAGCTCGCGTACCGCTTTAATGGGCGAACAGCCCAACCCTTGGGACCGACTACAGCCCCAGGATGCGATGAGCCGACATCGAGGTGCCAAACCTCCCCGTCGATGTGAACTCTTGGGGGAGATAAGCCTGTTATCCCCGGGGTAGCTTTTATCCGTTGAGCGATGGCCCTTCCATGCGGAACCACCGGATCACTAAGTCCGTCTTTCGACCCTGCTCGACTTGTAGGTCTCGCAGTCAAGCTCCCTTGTGCCTTTACACTCTGCGAATGATTTCCAACCATTCTGAGGGAACCTTTGAGCGCCTCCGTTACTCTTTAGGAGGCGACCGCCCCAGTCAAACTGCCCGCCTGACACTGTCTCCCGCCACGATAAGTGGCGCGGGTTAGAAAGTCAACACAGCCAGGGTAGTATCCCACCAGCGCCTCCACGTAAGCTGACGCTCACGCTTCAAAGGCTCCTACCTATCCTGTACAAGCTGTGCCGAATTTCAATATCAGGCTGCAGTAAAGCTCCACGGGGTCTTTCCGTCCTGTCGCGGGTAACCTGCATCTTCACAGGTACTATGATTTCACCGAGTCTCTCGTTGAGACAGTGCCCAAATCGTTACGCCTTTCGTGCGGGTCGGAACTTACCCGACAAGGAATTTCGCTACCTTAGGACCGTTATAGTTACGGCCGCCGTTTACTGGGGCTTCAATTCGTAGCTTCGCATA
>NZ_JBVGOY010000036.1:0-1212 GCF_058188655.1 Macrococcus sp. CoH-51_TC_04 | reverse complement strand
AAAAAATACGCCATGACGAATTCATGTTAATATTGTAGTTCTCACACCGACAATAAAGGAATGAATTCGTATGACGCATATCAATGGTAACACGAAAACCGTTAAGGGCAAACACCTTTCTAGAGATGAACGAATCATCATACAGACGTTGATCAATGAAGGATATTCAAACAGAAAAATAGCTGGAAAGCTCGGTAGAGCACCACAGACCATCAATAATGAGATAAAGCGCGGCATGTACACACAAAAGAGCCAGCAGGTACAGAATAATAAAATCTACACTTACTACAAGTGCGTCTATTCACCTGATCTTGCTCAGGATAGATACTTTGAAAATCGTATCAAGTCAGGACGTCGTCCTCTTCCCATTACAGATAATCCCTTTGTTGAATGGGCCGACAATCTGATGATACATCAGGAAATGTCTCCGGCTTCCGTTATTATGCTTGCTAAGAAAGCTAAGCTTTTTCCAGAAAGATTCATACCCTGTATAAAGACACTCTATAACTGGATTGACAGAAAACTGATAAAGACACGTAATATCAATCTTCTGATGAAGTTAAAGCTTAAGAATAAGAAGCCGACAGGCTTTACTCGTATTAATAAAAAAGTACTGGGTCAGTCTATCGAACTACGTCCTCAAGCAGTGGATACTCGCACGACCTTCGGACATTGGGAGATAGATACCGTTGTCGGACAGAAGTCTGCCGAAGACCAGGTTCTCCTCACCATGGTTGAGAGAAAAAGTCGCTATGAACTTATCTTAAAGATCGATGGTAAACAAACTTGCCATGTAGTCAACGCACTACGTCGTCTGATAAAGGAAACAGGAGATGCTTTCCCTAAAATATTCAAGTCTATTACATCAGATAATGGACCTGAATTCAGCGATCTTTCTGAATGCCTCAAGGGATTATCTGAAGTCTACTTCACTCACCCCTATGCCTCTTGGGAAAGAGGGACGAAAGAAAATCAGCACAGATTTATTCGCCGGCATATTCCTAAAGGTATCCCCATTTCAACTGTAAAAGCTTCTACCGTCCATAAAATCCAGGAATGGATGAACAGATATCCACGTAAGATACTAAATGGACAGTCAGCAATGGAAGTGTTTTTGAAGGAGCTAATCAAGGAGAACATACTGAGTGAATCCCTAGGATTCTATATGAACTAGATTTGTCAGGGTGGCTAACTTGTAATTGCAATTTAGAA
>NZ_JBVGOY010000035.1:0-1272 GCF_058188655.1 Macrococcus sp. CoH-51_TC_04 | reverse complement strand
TGCGCTAACCCCATGATATGGGAGTAAAATAAAAACACTTTCGTTGAATTCATATTAAAATGAATTTATACGGAGGTGTTTTTTCTATGAAAAGAGTGGCATATTCAGTTGAAATAAAATATAAAGTAGTAGAAATGAAACTTAAAGGATATAGTACAAGAGAAATAATGGATGCTTTAAATATTAAAAATGAATCTCAAGTTAAAGTGTGGTGGAAATGGTATAGAAATGGGGAAACACATAGATTCAATCAACAAGTAGGTAAACAATATTCCTACGGAAAAGGAAATGAAGAATTGAGTACTGTTGAGACGCTAAAAATTGAATTAAAGCGCAAAGAAGTAGAAAATGAAATTTTAAAAAAGTACAAGGAATTGGAAAGGAAGTGGTCCCAGAGGTAGTTGTTGAATTAGTAAATGAATTGAAATCTAAATATACAGTGAAAGTCATTTTAGAAACTTTAGATATTCCAAAATCAAATTATTACAGATGGAAAAACAAAGATTTCAGTATATCTGAGGATGAACGAGAAATTATAGAACTATGTAAGAAACATCGTTTTACATATGGTTATAGAAAAATAACTGCCTTGTTAAATAGAAAAAATAATAAACCAATTAATCACAAAAAAGTACAAAGGATTATGCAAAAACATAATTTAAATTGTAAAGTACGAATGAAAAAATCGAAAAGACCAGGGAATGCATATTATAAAACACATAATCTATTAAATAGAAACTTCAAAGCAGAGAAACCTTTAGAAGTACTTTTAACAGATATCACTTATTTACCCTTCGGGAATACAATGTTGTATCTTTCATCTATCATGGATGCTTACAATGGTGAAATTGTGGCATATAAAATCGGTAATAAACAAAATCAAGAATTAGTAAATGAGACATTAAAACAACTTCAATTGGAACCAGGTACTATATTACATAGTGATCAAGGAAGTGTTTATACTTCTTATGAATACTATGCCCTATGTACAGAAAAAGGCATTACCAGAAGCATGTCCCGTAAGGGAACGCCAGCTGATAATGCCCCAATAGAATGTTTTCATGCCTCTCTAAAGTGTGAAACATTCTACTTAAACAGTGAGCTTAGAAGCTCTAATACCATTGTAATAGATATTGTCGAAAATTACATTGAAAACTATAATAAAGTTAGAATTCAACAAAAACTAGGCTACTTATCCCCTATAGAATATAGGAAATTAGCAGCCTAGAAAATAGTGTTTTTATTGAGCTCCCTTAGTAAGGGTGCAGTGCC
>NZ_JBVGOY010000034.1:0-1320 GCF_058188655.1 Macrococcus sp. CoH-51_TC_04 | reverse complement strand
TGTAGTGAACCCAAAAAGTTGAACTTTTTATTAAGCTACTTTCATTAAAGCAAGATTTCTGTATTCTACAGGAGTCTTGCTTTTTAATTTTCTCTTCTTTCTGACTAAATTATAATACTCCATATAGTCAATAATCTCCTCTTCTAGTTCATCATAAGAATCAAATGTTTCTCCATAAAACATTTCTTGTTTTAAAATACCAAAGAAATTCTCCATCGGAGAATTATCAAGACAATTACCTTTTCTAGACATGCTTTGAATAATTCTATTCTTTTTCAAAGATTGTACCCAAGATTTATGCTGATATTGCCACCCTTGATCGGAATGGATTGTAGTTCTATAGGGAAGGTCTGGAATTACATTAATTGCTTTTAACAATGATTCCATAACGAATTCCAATGTTGGACGCTTACTAATTGAATAAGAAATAATCTCTTTCGAACATACATCAAAAATTGTTGACAGATATAGCTTAGTTCCATTTTTAATGTTGAATTGTGTTACATCAGTAAGTAATTTTTGATATGGGCGATTAGTTACGAATCTGCGATTCAATTTATTCTTAGCTGTTTTGCCAACTTTCCCTTTGTACGACTTATATGTTCTATTTCTATGCTTAAACTTTGTACAAAGTAAATTATTTTCTCTCATTATTCTAAGAACTTTTTTATGGTTAACTACAAAACCTAACTCTCTTAGTTCGTCGGTTACTGTACGATAACCTATCCTATTTTTATGTTTGTTAATGATTTCTTTAATCAAAGTAATTAAATAATTGTCTTTATGTTTAGTGACACTAAGTCGTAATTTCCAATAATGGTATACACTTTTCGCTATCATAGCTACTGATAATATTTCTTTTAACTTATAGTTAGATTCATTCCTTAACTCAATAATAGCAGCTACTATTTCTTTGTTTGATTTTTTCGAGCTAAGGATTGTAACTTTTTTTCGAGAGCAATTGCGATTTCTAATCTCCTGTTTTCCTCACGTAAGCGTATTAATTCTTGTCGTTCACTTTCGTTTAAACTAGTGTTATCAACCTTTTTATTTTTCATAGTTTTAGACGCACGACCCTTCGGTTTTGATTCTAAACCTAGGATACCATATTGATTGTATTTCATCTGCCACTGAGCTATTAAAGTAGGATTAGTAATATCAAAGATTCTAGCAGTTTCTTTATATGAAAGTTGATTAGTAATTCTATACTGAATGATTCTTAATTTTTCATCTGTTGAATATTTCTTTCTGGTCATACTGGATATAAGACCGTCAATACCGAAGGTATCAAATTGGTAAGTCCATGTTTTTAGTTGTGAA
>NZ_JBVGOY010000033.1:0-1405 GCF_058188655.1 Macrococcus sp. CoH-51_TC_04 | reverse complement strand
AAGGATAAGGACACACAGGAGAAGAAGTGTATCGCAATGTCTGGGATCAACTGTGATCCGAGTAACGCTGAATATGAGTTTGGTGTCGTCAGAAAAGCGTTCAACAAGGCTAAGGACGAAGGTAAGGACATTCAGGCACATCTCATTGAACAGTCCTTTAAAGGCCGTGATATTGATCCTTTTGAAGTCAATCAGATGGGATATGAACTGGCCGAACGGCTGAATGCAGAACTCGGAGGGGGCTTTCAGGCCGTCGTCTATACACATGGCAATACACACAACTATCATAATCACATCGTGTTTAATGCGGTAAATCTAGAGGATGGCCACAAGTATCACTGTTATCAGGAAAAGAAGATCGTCGAACGCATCAATGATGCGGTTGTAAAGGAACATGGTTACCCTGTCATTGAAAAGCATAAGGAACGTGGCACATCGGTCACGATTAAAGAACAGAAACTCAAGGATAAAGGCGAGTATGTATGGAAAGATGATCTAAGAGCACGTATCGATCAGGCATTCGAAAAAACAAAGGATAGCCTTCATTTCGATTTAGAGCGCTTTAAGGCGCATCTAACCGATCTAGGTGTCAACATAAGGGAAAGATTCAATCAGAAGCAACAGATGACCCGTTTTTCATACGATTTTATCGACCAGGATGGTAAGAAACGTATCATACGTGAAAAAAATTTAGGAGTTGATTATGGTGCCGAGGGAATCAAATACGGATTGGAGCAGGAACGAGAATCTTATGAACGATTTAAACGACAATCAGGATTCACATCTCTCCCAGCAGGTCGTACAGCTAACGTTGAAGTACCAGAAAGCAGAGATCGCATTCAACAGTATGCACGACAAGTACTTGACGCTCGTATCAGAGATGCAGGAGATGAAACGCTACGACGAGACACTCAAACAGGAGATGCGCACGGTCATCAACGAAAATCGAACACTCAAGACCGAACTTCAGAGGACCATCCAACACAGCCAGGACAAGATAGACGACATGATCGTGGTGGATTTGAACGCTGAAAGTCTTAGACGGGACGTCTTAACGGATCTGAAAAGAGAAATGAAGTCTGAAATAGAGATGCATCAGACGGAGCTGAATCATAGCTACCTCAGGACAAAGCTTATCCTGAACTATATCCCCGTCATCATCAGTCTGATCTTTGTGATATTCACCCTCTATTATCTTATGACAGGGATGCATTAGGATGTTCACACTCCTTTATTATGGCATCCCGATCTGTATCGTTGCTTTGTGTCTCTATTTAATATTCGTATTGATGGCAAAACTTGAGGACCATCTCGCATCGTTAAGATTCACACTGCCTTTATCTGTGATGCTCTTCGGCATAGGATTCACGATCAGTACATGGACGCCTTTATCACCGTTGCCTTA
>NZ_JBVGOY010000032.1:0-1469 GCF_058188655.1 Macrococcus sp. CoH-51_TC_04 | reverse complement strand
ACATACTGAGTGAATCCCTAGGATTCTATATGAACTAGATTTGTCAGGGTGGCTAACTTGTAATTGCAATTTAGAATGTACTTATAAATAATAAATCATCTACAAAAAATATAAAATATTTATTTAAAGAAATGCTTTCAATTGAATTAGATAAATCATCTATTGAAAAGATAGAATATTCTATCGAAAGGTTAACAAAATTAAAGTATAAAAAACAACCTTTTTTACATTTAACAAATTACGAAATAACTCTAGATAAAAATTTTAAAGTTGATGATGATGTAAGGTTGATATTAAAAGATTATCTACAATATGGATTTTTTACATACAAGAAAGAATTTGAGCCTAAATTAATTAATAGAGAAATAGATTTATATTTGTATGAGCAGTATAAGAGGACAGATGTTCTAGCTTTAATTGGATATAATAAGGCAATTGATTCATTACGTGAAGGAGTTCTGCAGTATAAAGGTAACTATTATTTATTTGTTAATTTATTTAAGGATGAAGAAGCGAAAGAAAATAAGTTAAACTATCAAGATTATTTTATTAATAATTCTAAGTTTCATTGGCAATCTCAAAATCAAACAAGTCAGAGTTCTCCAACAGGACAAAATTTAATACATCATGTAAAAAATAATAAGAAAGTTCATTTGTTTGTTAGAAGAGAAAAGAAAGAAGAAGGAGTAGTAATGCCATTTTACTACGTAGGGGAATTAGAATTTGTAAGTGCGTCAGGGAATAAGCCCATTTCTATCGAATGGAACTTAAAAAAAGAAATTCCAATGAAATTACTTAATGAATTCACTGTAAATAATGAAGGACGCTATTAAGCGTTCTTCATTATTTTTTTCACTGCTTCAACATCAGCAGGCGCCCATTTAATTGTATCTAATTCACTTGGCGTTAACCATTTCATATCAACGTGTTCTTCTAATACAATCTGGTCATTTAACATTTCAGCATAGAATGTTGTTAATTCTATAGTTGCAAAGTCATATTCGTGCACAGTTGTTACAATTTTCTTACCAACAGAGATCTCACATTGCATTTCTTCCATCAATTCACGTATCAATGCCTCTTCTGATGTTTCATTCCTTTCAATTTTTCCACCTGGGAATTCCCACATTAGAGGTAGCGATGTATGTTCATTTCTTTGAGCACATAAGATTTTACCGTCTTTTACAATTACAGCGCCGACAACTTTAATATACTTTTTCATTAATATCATCCAATCCTAGTTATTTATTAATATTTTAACAAAAATAAAGTGAAATATTAACTATGGTAATTATTACGAAGGGGAGAGGGTGTTATGCAATTAATTTCAACTTTATTTATGCATATCATTGACTTTTTCGTTTTAATTTTTGAGAAAAAACGTAAAAGATAATGCGCTAACCCCATGATATGGGAGTAAAATAAAAACACTTTCGTTGAATTCATATTAAAATGAATTTATACGGAGG
>NZ_JBVGOY010000031.1:0-1539 GCF_058188655.1 Macrococcus sp. CoH-51_TC_04 | reverse complement strand
TGCTCAGACTGAAGACAAACTCACAATTCTAAAAGTGAGTTTGTCTTTTTTCTTCGAAAAATATTGTTATTTTAAAGAAATTAGCAAAATATCCAGCTTAACCTGCTAGATAATTTGCTAATTTCTTTAAATTCATGCATGCGAAAATAAGCGTGGTCTCCATGGTGACTTTTTGAATTCCTTTGTACTTAGTCCATCGCAAACCATGCTGTTCTTTAGCATCAGCAAAACGTCTTTCTATTGTTTGACTACGCAATTTATATATAGCTTTTATAGTATCTATGAATCTCAAGTCATCAACAATATCAAGATATTGTTGCCATATATGTCTTGTAACGATTTTTTTCTGTTCTTTACTCTTAGTACATTTATTAAGTAAAGGACAATCCTTACATTTATTTGGATTAGAAATATACAAACGGTAACCATCGCTGTCTGTTCTTTGATATTTCAACATTTGATTATTAGGGCAAATATAACAATCATAGTATTCGTCATATAAAAATTCATTTTTATTCATTAAGTCCTTCGGACCCATGGGACGTTTATATGGCATAGCTGGTAGAATCTCTTTATCTAATAAATACTTAGCATTATGAGGTGTTTTATATCCAGAATCCACAGCAACATATCTCGGTAGTAGTTTTTTACTTTCAAGCCTGTCAATCATAGGTACTAACTGTGTACTATCATGAACATTACCAGGAGTTAAATGAAAATCAACGATATAACCATACTTATCGCAGCATGTATGCGCACTATAGGCAAATTGTTTTTCTCTTTCACTTTTAACATAGTAACCAGCATCGGGATCATTATTACTTATTTTTATTACTTTAAGATTCTCCTCCTTTCTTGAAGCTAGAGGCTTTTTTCCTTCAGATTCTCTAATAGAATTGATATCTTCAATAAGCTCTTGTTCATAATGTTTAGCAGTCTTCTGTATTTCTTGTTTAATAAATTTCTTCTTGTTGGCATTGGCCTTAATATGCGTTGAATCAATAAATAGTGAAGTATTATCTACGAAGTTATTATCTATAGCAATTTTGAGAATACGAGAAAAGATTTCTTCGAAAATCTGATTATCATAAAATCGTCTAGAATAGTTCTTACCAAAGGTAGAAAAATGAGGTACTTTATCGTTAACGCCTAAACCGAGATACCATTTGTACGCAAAATTAGTTTCAATCTCTTTAATTGTCTGGCGCATTGATTTGATACCAAAAAGGTGTTGTATTAATACAATTTTTATTAATACAACCGGATCAATACTTGGACGGCCATTATCTGTAGAATACTTTTCTTCTACTAAATCATATACAAAGGATAAATCGAATACTTTATCAACTTTTCTTAGAAGATGATTTTCTGGTACAAGGTCTTCTAATGAATACATTTCAAATTGACTGCGAATGATATTAATATCTTCAGACTTACTTCTCTTAATCAAGTAAAACACCACCGTTCAATGATATACCTATATTTTATCAAAAAAAGACTGTAAACTTCATCTCCGAAGGAGACTTTGTCTACAGTCTG
>NZ_JBVGOY010000030.1:0-1555 GCF_058188655.1 Macrococcus sp. CoH-51_TC_04 | reverse complement strand
ATCAAGATCATGCTTTTTATTCAAAATAAACACCCCTAAAGTTGAATTTTAAGGTTCAACTTTAGGGGTGCACTTCATTTATATGCAGTTTTTTAATTTTAGTCTAGAAATTTTTTAATAGATGTATCAAAATCACGGTTATTTTTAAAAAATGCACTTTTTACAGGATTTACTTTTTGTTATATATTATAAGCGAAAGTGAGGTGAATTATGACAGTCATCATTTTTTTGCTCGGTGCGTGCTTTAGTTCGTTTATAAGTTGCGTCAATGACCAGAACGGTTTATTTCGTCGTTCTAGGTGTCTTAAGTGTCATCATAAACTATCAGCTAAAGATTTGATTCCAGTCATTTCATATTTCATGCTAAAGGGACGATGTAAATATTGCAGCATACATATACCGACTGAATTGTTATGGGGTGAATTATTAATGGGTGCTGCTTTTGTATATATATTTTCCTTAAATAGTATAATTCATAATAATATTGCGCTTACAATCACAATTTTTTTAATCCCACTTTCGATCATTGATATTGAAACATATACTATTCCTAATCAATTACTTACGTTATTCTTTTTTTGCTTAATGACAGGTTATACGTATCTATTTATCTTTCATAGCGAAACAATTTCCGAGATAAGATTTGAACATATTATAATCAAATTACTGATTATTATTCTTCTGCATATTTTCTTCTTCTTAACGAAAAGTATCGGATATGGAGATATCAAACTTTTCGTAATTTTACTTATTTTTCTGCCAATCCCTTATTACATTGCAATGTTCTTTATGACATATCTAATTGGAGGTTTTGCCAGCATGATATTTTTATCCTATAAAAGAAATTTAAAGAAGATTCCGCTTGTCCCATTTATTGCTGCAAGTTTCTTTGTGGTGATGTATTTGTACCAGGATATTAAATATATTTATTTTGGAGGGTTTATTTAATGCAGACGGTTGCACTGGAATCTGATAAACCGAGAGAACGTCTTCTGACTTATGGTGCTGCACAGTTAACAAATCAAGAACTACTATCTCTTATTATTGGTAGCGGTGTTCGAGATGAAAGTGTTTATACGGTGGCACAGCGTTTGCTGGAACATATAGGTCATATTGGAGATTTAAGATATACGACGTTTCAGGAGCTGATCACAATTAAAGGCATAGGCGAGAAGAAAGCAGCGATGATTCTTGCCATTATTGAACTTGCCATAAGAATGCATACGCATACGAAAGAAGCAAGAATCAAAGTGAAATCACCTGCATGTGCAGCAAATTTATTGATGGAACGTCTGCGTTATATGACACAGGAGCATTTTATCGTATTATCACTGAATACAAAGAATATCGTGATGCATGAATCAACGATATTCATCGGTTCACTGAATGCATCTATCGTACATCCGAGAGAAGTATTTAAAGAGGCGGTTAAAAGAAGTGCAGCAGCAATCATCGTTGTGCATAACCATCCTTCTGGAGATCCATTAAACATAGTATCCTAAACTAGAGTACTCTAAGTATTCAAAGTTTAGGATTTTTTAATTTCATTGCTTTA
>NZ_JBVGOY010000002.1:184056-199905 GCF_058188655.1 Macrococcus sp. CoH-51_TC_04 | reverse complement strand
TCCCCTATAGAATATAGGAAATTAGCAGCCTAGAAAATAGTGTTTTTATTGAGCTCCCTTAGTAAGGGTGCAGTGCCATAAACTCATTTTTGAAAGTAGGTGTGTATATGAAGAAAATTCTATTATTCATGGTTTCAGCATTTATTATAATAGCTATAGGTTATTGGTGGATATATCGCATATGAACGTTTCACTTTACATCAAATAGTAGATAAATTCCTTGAAAAAAGAGAAGCAATAGAAGAAGTAAAAACACGAGAAACGCATTATGATTTGAAGTTGAATAAATTTTACGAAGAGATTGTCTTTAAAGATGAACCAGGTTTAGAATATGAAATGTGAATGAGAGATGTGAAGGATAAAGTTTTATCTATTGCATATGGTAAACATAGTGAAGAACGAGGTAAGTATTCGAAGTGATATCGAAAGTAAAGAAGAGACAGTCCTAATACTAAGACTGTCTCTTCTTAATTTCTATCTCAATCTTTCATCTAATCCATATTGATACGGGATGCCCATATTCTCGCGTAATGTCGTGCCTTCATAGTCTTTATGGAAGACGCCACGTGCTTGGAGGATTGGTACGACTTCGTCTACGAATCGTTTGAAGTCTGTCTCATAGGCATCAGGTAGTATCCAGAAGCCATCTGCTGCGCCTGATTCAAACCATTCAGTTAAGAAGTCAGCTGTCTCTTTGGCATCGCCTAGCGTTGCTGGATGATAGTCGATAACGGAATGATAGATGATATCGCGTAATGTCCATCCTTCTCGTGCGACTTTCAGTACGTTCTCGATACGTGGGTCAGAGTAGCTATCGATCACAACTGTGTCTAATAGTTCTTTAGGGATTGGTCTTTCTAGGTCAGCTGGTGTTAATCTGATTCCTAACACCATTCCGATATGGTAAGCACGTTGCTGCACGATATTTTCATCCATGAAACTAGCGTGTCTATCCAGTGCCTCACGTCTAGAGTCTGCGATGACGGGCATGAGTCCTGCGATGAATTTAATTTCATCTGGATTTCTTCCGGCATCTATCGCCGCTTGTCTTAGCGCATTGCGCGTTGCCACACCTTGCTCGATTGTCCACACTTCACCAATCATTGCGCTTGCATATCGTCCAGCAAAAGCAATGATGTCTGGTGATCCTCCAGAGTGGAAGATCACCGGTTGTCCTTGTGGAGAAGGGGGGATGGCGAGGGCACCATTTGCTTGTACATGTTTTCCTGAAATATAAGCAGGGTTTACTTTTCTGTAATCTGCAAACACGCCTGAAGCTTTATCTACTTTCAGTGCATCTTCACCCCAAGTTCCCCAGAATTGTTGAACGGCTTCAACGAATTCATAATGATTTTCGTATCTTGATTTTCTGTCCATCAAGTTTACGCCGAAGTTATCTGCAACATCCTGACTAGAACCTGTCACGGCATTCCATGCTATACGACCCCTGCTCATCAGATCGATTCCTTTAAACTGACGTGCTACTGTATATGGATAATTCCACTGGGTATGGACTGTAGATGCCACCCCGATATGCTTTGTCTGTTGTAAGATTGCTGTAGATGTGATGATAGGTTCTAATGACATTGAAGGGACTTGTGTATGATCATTTGGCACAGCTCCTGGGAAATCTCCGACGAAGATAAATTGAAACTTTCCTTGCTCGGCCATTTGGGCATAGCGAATATCGGCTTGAATATCGGGATATGTGTGAATATCAAAACCTTCACTTTTCCAGGCTTTCGCGTTTGCTCCGAAAGCACCTGTAAATCCTAAACCTAATAGCATTTGTTTATTTGTATTTTTCATCGTAAGCTCCTTAATATTTTTATATATCGTCATTTGACGATATGTTGATTAAAAAAATATAGACATGCTATATTTCTTTTGAGACAAAATCAGCGAACTGCTGGATTATCGTTTCATTCCTTTTAAAGTAAGTATATTTCCCAATCTTTGTTGAAGTTAAGAGGCCGGCATCGTGCAATATTGAAAGGTGCTGTGATGTCGTCGACTGAGAAATATTTAAAACGATTGTCATTTCTTGCACACAGATGCCCACTGCATCTTTATCTAGATTGTTACAAGCAGTAAATGACTGCGCTGGCGATTTTAAGAGCGACAAGATGTGTAGGCGCGTAGGGTGAGCTAGCGCTTTTAATATTTTTACATTTTCCATAGTGCTATTATATCGTGAATTCACGATGCGTCAATTTATAGGCTCAAAAAAGAGATAGGGAACCTATCTCTTCTTTCGGCTTGGTATTACACATAGTTCTTCCATCGTCATGCCAAACAATTCTGCTATACGCTTAAACTCTGGGACCGTCACGAGGCGATTGCCACTTTCAATCTTCGAATAGATCGACGGGGTCACATTGATATGCGCGGCAACTTCCTTCGCACTATAGTCTAGGTTCTCTCTATGCCACCTCAGTGCCTCAGCAACTGTAATATTGTCCATCTGATCACCTTCACTTTACGTGAAAGTATCAATATTTGTTATGTGTTTGGGGATAGTTGCGATGTTGGCAATAAATGACGCAATACATTTCATTTGTTATATAATATAAGGTTTATTATGTGTATGTTTTTTATTCACAATAAATCATTGTATCGTACATACAGGTGGTTTAGTGAAAACTTTCCAAATTCGCAACTTCTTACTTATATTTCAACAACCGAAATATTATAAAATTACACCACGGCATAGGGAGGACATCCATGGACGATACGCTGCATCACATACATATGCTATTAATTGAAATGAAATCCAATGTACACCGTAATTACTTCAACGCACAGATGGATATTGAGCTTATTAGTCTCCTTGTTGAACTGTGTATGATCGAACTGCACATCGATTATTTCATCGGTACAGAACTATCTCCGTCTATGCGCATCTCTGTTACGCGCAAAGGGGAGCTGTTTGTCACTGCTTTCCTGGATGGTACGGCTTAGTTTTAAGCAGGGTGGGAGACTAAGTGAATTCGCTAAGCAGAAGTTACTATTTATCCTTAACTATAGCCACAAGAGGAATGCAGTTATCTAGAAATTGTATACAAAAAAACATCACCGAGAATTATGTTCTCAGTGATGTTTACATGTTATTTTAACTAAACTTCCTTTAAAAACTATCCTTCTTTAATTTCAATTGACTTTTTAATAGTCTTTTCTATCTTAGGTAATGTTATTTTTAAGACACCGTCTTTAAAGGAAGCTTGGATATTGTCGCTATCGACATTACTTAGTGCATACGCACGTTGCATGTTGCTGTATGATCTTTCTTTCTGGATCATCTTACCTTCTTCATCTGTTGATTCATTTATAATGTTATTTTCTGCTTTGATTGTTAGATAACCATTATTATACGAAATATCAAGTGAGTCCTTTGTATAACCAGGTAATTCGACTGTCATTTCATATTGATCATCTTTTTCTTCGATGTCAGTCTTCATACTTTGCATATCTGGTAGAGTATTAAAGAATTGCTTGCTAAAATCTCTGAATAATGAGCTTGGTGTCATATCTAATAAACTGTTATTAAAACGATCTAATTCATAAGCCATAGAAAACCACTCCTTGTAATTTTTTATTTTACTTTTAAATTAATTGATTTAATCAGTTCCAAAGATTTGAGGTACTCATTCCAGCTATTATGTGTTTCAAACTCAACAAAATTCATAGGATCATTCAATGCATGTTTAAAACTAACACCGTTTGTGCGTTTGTGCACCGCCTTGATGATTAATTTGATTAAGATTTAATGTCATATAATCGCCTCCTAAACAAACTATATATCTTACACTTATATTTATATCAAATTGGTCAAAAAAGGTCAATAGTTTTTGTGTAATTTTTATTCATAATTTTAGTGTGTTTATATCACACTAAAATTATGTTATATGACAAACTCCAAAACCAATGGGAATAACTCTATAGAATTTAGTCAATTAACTATGGATTAAATTCTTTTTTTCATTAGTATTGCCCTCATTGATATCTGATAATATATCTCCTATATAAATATTTTTGTAATATTCTTTTAATAGATCGTATTCTTTTACAGAAAAATTATACATTGTTGTTCTCATACTTCTTGATATTTTACAGTCACTATCTTCTTTTCCAGTAAAAATACGAGTGTCATTATCTACATCTCTAAATATCATGAATAATTTAGCTAAGGATATATTTAAACAATCATCTATAGCTCTATACCCACCTTTTTTACCGTATCTTGTTTCTACTAATTTGTTAGAACTTAATAAACGCATAACTTTACGTAACTGAACAGGGTGTACACAGACTGATTCACATAGCTCCAGGCTCGAGAACTGTTCATTACTATGTTTACCTAGAAATACTAATACATGAATAGCTATATTAAACTGTTGATTGATAAAAGCCACCTCTTTTTTTCATTTAACGCTATCTACATTTAAATAATATATTTCCACGGGAAAATCCTGTGATTAAGCGTAGAGGATTCATCATAACACTTGTTCAGGAAATGGGAATTTTTGATGATATTGATTTGATAATCAATTATAAATTAAACATTGAATAGATCATTAAACGACTCAATCATGGTTGGGTGAGTATATATATTATCTCTTAAAACTGAATAATCAATGTTTTGATCAATTGCTAACTTTATTATATTAATGATCTCCTCGGATTGAGAACCATATAATGTAGCGCCAAGTATTTTATTAGTTGTTTCATCTATCACAACTTTGAATAAACCTCTAGCATCATCGTTAACTTTATGGCGCGGTATACTATTTACTGGAAGTCTGCCTACTTTAATATTATAGCCTCTATCCTTTGCTTCTTTAGCAGTTAATCCCACACGAGATAGAGGTGGATCTATAAATACAGTATAGGGTACAGCACCTCTATTTTCAGTAGTACGGGTACCTGTACCGTATAATTTATCTTTAACAATTCTAAAATCATCTAGTGAAATATAAGTGAATTGCATTCCACCTTTAACATCTCCAATAGCATAGATATCTTCAACAGATGTTTGTAACTGACTGTTAACTTTTATTTCTCCGCGTTCTCCTAATGTAATATCTGTATTTTCTAAATTTAAATCTGTGTTTGGTGTTCTGCCAACTGCAAGCAGTACCGCATCAGCTTCAAAGTCTCCTTTGTTTGTTTTGACGACTGTATAATTATCTTTATCTTCAAATTTTTTGGTTTGAACACTAAGCTCGAATTTTATACCCTTATCCTCTAAATCTTTAATTACATGTGATACGATTTCCTCATCTTCTTTTACCATTAGTTTGTCACTAGCTTCTAACACGGTAACTTCTGTGCCGAAATTAGAAAACATAGAAGCAAATTCCAATGAAATATAGCCGCCACCGATAATGATTAGTCGTTTCGGTTGTTTGCTTAGATTCATAATTCCTGTGGAATCATATAAGTATTTCGATTCTTTAATCCCCTGAATATCAGGAATAACAGGAGTTGCACCGGTATTTATGACAATTTTGTCTGCTGTTAATGTATCTACAACGTTATCTTGATTATCTAATAAATATACTTCAGTATTGGATTTAAATTTAGCCGTGTAATCTAATATTGTTATATTTTCATCATCTGCTAAATTATGATAATTTTTTTCATTAAGGGCAGATACAACTTCGTCCTTGCGCTCAAATGCCTGATTGAATGATTTATGATGTAAACCTTCGTGTACCAATGTTTTAGATGGTATACATCCGATATTGATACATGTGCCACCATACATTTTTTTTGACTGCTCAACAACTGCCACTTTTTTTCCTAGAGATGAAGCTGCTTTTGCGAGTGTTTTACCACCTTTACCAAAACCTAAAATTAATAAATCATAATTTTTCATTTTATCCCTCCGTCAATAAGTAAGTTCATGTAAATCAAAAATAAATATTTTGATGATAATCCATTGTTTAAATGTAACTTTAATAGTTACATTTAAACATATAAGTTCTTTAAATTCAACTAAAAACTCATCTCTGTGAATTGCCTGCACTTAATTGGATAAATTTACTGAAAAATGATAATTATCAGTGAAACGTACAGCAATATCTTAATATCATTACAAATCTTCTAAAGTGATCATAATTTGTTTTAAATACATAATTTGGATATAATTTATAGACTAACAACTTTAAAGTTTAATAAGAAGGAGTACGAAAGATGAATCAATTTAAAGACAAACAGTTTTTAAGTAGTTTTATAATGTTTTCAATCCCTTTCGCGCTCGTTTTTGATTCAGTTATATTTGGTATATTGTTTGGATATGCCTTTGCCCAAGCATTTTATTCAAGTGGCAAAGATAAATGAACTGGTTTGGTGTCTCATTCCTGGATATTTCTCTCTTGTTTCAGCTTTTTAATTTGATTGAATAATTTCAGAATCATAAATACGAAAAGTAAGATGATGATGAAATAAATCATGCTGATAAACAATTTTAGAGTTGTACTCAACGTGTCATTTAATATAATTGGCGATAATGTAGCGGAAAATGGTCCTAATGTGCACAAAAACATAATTGAAATGCACTTTAACACACTGTTTTTCTGTTCAATCTTTGAATCAATATCCGTAAATATTTCAAATTCATCATCAAGATTATCTACTTCTTTTACAAAATACCCCCAGTTATTAACTTCTGAAATACACTTTACATTACCTTCTTCTATAAAGTGTATAAAGTCATTTTTGTCTTCTGGCAAATATACTAATCGGATCTTATAATTTTTATCTGTCTTTACAAATGTATACTTACCTAATGTGGCCTTTTTTAGTATGTATCCTTTATGTGACATATCATTTAACCACTTTTCTTCCTTATCAGCACTTGTCTGAATAAAGAACTTTCTTATGATCTTTTCCATTATAATTCACCTCTCAAATATTTTTCTCCATTAGATACAAGCTCCTTGAGTCGAATAATTTCTTGTTGTATCTCTTCAGATACTGTAGAAGTAATCTGATATTCTTTTTTCCCTTTAGGACCTTCATCGTTAACAAGCACTATCCAGTCTTTCTTGATTAAAGTATTGAGTGCTCCATTTAGAGTACCTGCAGCCATATCAATACGATTATCTGAGATTTTCTTAATGTTTTGAATGATGCCATAACCGTGCAAAGATTCTTCCAAAGATAATAAAATGTAGTACACACTTTCTGTTAAAGCAATTTGATTATTCATATCGCACTTCATTATATCGTACCACGATATATTACGTTATATTTGAAATTTATGTAAGAAATATTTGGATTTTAATTGATATTGAGAAATGTGTAGTGTTAAATACAAATTGCTGCTATATATAGGAATGCAATTGCCGAGAAGATACCATAAATAATAGAGTAAGGAGAAATAAAGATGAATAACTTTTTAAGGTTAGAGTATAGACAATGTTAATCATATGATAATGACTGTTGAAATTGATGCTTTAATACCTGCAGTTATACTTTATGAAGATCTGAATAGGAAGGGAGATTTACATAAAGACTTTCCATTTCTAATTCCAGTGTATTTTAATGAAAATGATAAATTAGATGATAATTGTAATTTAGCTTCTATTCAAATTTTTACATTGTATAGGGAGGATAGAAGTTTAAAGTATAAGGAACATATATAGGCATTGGCAGAAGCTTTTATAGAACATAGAGAAGTAATGTAAGAGGAGTTAATATTCAAAAAATAAAATTGTGATATTTTAACAAATGTGTTTATAATTATATATAAAAATATAAAGGAATGTTTATTAAGTATGAAAACAAATAAAGATGTTGTTTACACTGGTTTAGGAGGATTTTTCAGTATTATACTCATTCAATTTTTAATGAGCTATTTAACTACAAGAAATGTGTGGGAATGGTATGAAATATCTAATAATGTTATTCCCTTTTTAGTGTTTTTCATAATAGTTTTAATTATTATTAAAGAATATAATGTTAGGAAAATAAATCGATAGAAAAGTTTAATTCATTAGCTAATGCATATAGTATATATAATAGTTTTACTTTTATTCTAGGATATTATGTCTCGTCAGAATTATACGGGATAACTTCTAGTTTGCGCATAGGAAATCTCCAACTTAAAATTGATTCAAATTAATATATATGTAATAACATAACAGACATTGGAGGCTTTATGGATTACTATCAATTTATGTCCAGAGATATTATCGAACAAAATTTAGAGTTCGAACATATTGAACTCGTAAAAAATCAAAGTCGTTTTATAGATAATGATAAACTCAATCACGCTGTATTTGAACAGGTAAGATTTGAAATGGCGGATTATTTTCATGTTTTATTCAAAGATGTTGAACAGATAAAGATAATATTTTGTGTTGCATATAAAGATAGGTATTATCGTTTAAATTTAATAAAGTATTTTAAGCAATTTGAACGATTTAATTTTAGTCTCTATCATAATGAACTAAGTGATAATTGTCATCAATATGCATATATTATTAACAAACGTGATTTGAATTTACAAAAATTAGTTAAAGATATTTGTTATCAAGATTTTGCGTATGAATCTCAAACCTTTAGAAAAGCATCTGTTTTAACAATAATTACAAATTTAGATGAAGATATATTTTACTACCCCTATGATGATCGGGGCGTTGTCATATATAAGAAATGAAAAGAAGGTATCTGAAAATTACTCAGATACCTTCTTTTCATTGACAATAATATCACCAGGCTGACAATCAAGATAGTCGCATATTGCTTCTAAAGTGCTAAAACGAACTGCCTTTGCTTTTCCAGTCTTTAATATGGATAGATTTGCGATTGTAACATCAACCGCCTTTGATAATTCAGTTAAAGAAACACCTCGCTCTTTTAATACTTCATCTAACTTTATTTTGATCATAGTATACACCTATATTGTTAAGTCGTTTTCTTCTTTAATTTTTTTTGATTCTTCGTATATAAATAGTGAAGAAAGAATTACTATACCTAAAATAAATAATAACAGATTTGTTTCTACTGTAGTATTTAATAATGTTGAATATTCTACAGATGCATTAAGATATTTCTTAGCTAAGTTAAGACCTCCATAGCCAATCGTTAATATCGCAATGAGCATTAATTTATCATGATTGATTGTATTAAAATAATCTGCAATATCCACTTTTTGCATAAGTTGAAAAGTGAATATTAAAATCATTAATAAAATTATGCATTGAATAATATAGATTCCAAAGTAATATAAACCTCGATTTGAAAAATGCCATAGATCATTACTAATTGAATTTGAGAAGAATTCTGAAATCGTCACTATAGAAGTAAGTAGTGTGACAATAAATGCTAAAATTACAAAGTACTTTGTGAACTTTAAAGATGTGATACTTTTATTCATTAAAATCTCTCCTTTATCGTTTATCAATAAAAATATAACATTATATTTATCGAAAAACAATAAATTTATTGTTTTTCGATAAAAAATTATATATGTGATATCGAAAGCGGGAATATTTTTATGGGACTATCTATTTAGGTGGACTGTACAAATGGCTGATAAATCATTGTTGTATATTGAAAATTATCGTATAATATGAAATTTATTTTAATGTAATAAATATAGGATAGTTACAATTTGTGTTTTAATTTTTACTTTCAATACAATATATGAAATTTAAATTTTAAATGCAAAGGAGAAAATATTATGACCGAGAGAAATAATAACTGGCCACCAAAGCACCATGGTGAACATAATCCTGCTGGCCGCACGGGTAATACTGATTTTGATGCACCGGGTCTAAAGGGGAGAGAAGACGAAACTTATGAAAAAGCGGCCTTTGGTGGAGCGGATTTTAATGATGCTAGGAATTTAAAGAAATAAAGATATTATGATAGTAACAGTAATCCTTACTTTTAAATTTTCTTACTTACTCCGCCACCGTCTCTCTTCTATTGTATGCTTGCTTAGGCATACACTTTCATAAAATACATGTTTTGAAATATGTAAAAGAGGTATATAGTAACAGATTCAAAATTTGTACTAGATGGGGGTTTCTATATATGAAAGCAGTAACTTATCAAGGACACAAGAAGATGGTAACGAAAGAAGTCGAAGATGCTAAGATTATCGAATCCACTGATGCGATTATTAAGATAACAGCTTCAGGTATTTGTGGATCAGATTTACATTTATATCACCAAGGTGATTTATTCATGGAACCTGGTTTTGTTATCGGACATGAACCTATGGGGATTGTCGAAGAAGTAGGTAAGGATGTAAAGAACCTGAAGAAGGGTGATCGTGTCGTTATTCCTTTTAATATTGGCTGTGGTGAATGTTTCTACTGTCAGCATGACATGGAATCTCAATGTGATAATTCTAATGAGACGCCTGCTAACTGGAAGTTAGATAACGGCGGATTATTTGGTTTCGGTAACCTTCATGGCAATCATTGGGGTGGACAGGCAGAGTATTTAAGAGTACCACATGCTGACTTCTCTTCATTTAAGGTGCCAGATAATAACTTAAAGGATGAGCAGGTATTATTCTTATCAGACGTTGCACCTACTGCATACTGGAGTGTAGAACATGCAGGCGTTAAACCAGGAGACACTGTAATTGTGTTAGGTTGTGGTCCTATTGGATTAATGGCACAGAAGTTCGCAAAATTAAAAGGTGCTGAAAGAGTTATTGCAATCGATAATGTACAACACCGTCTTGATCATGCGAAAAAGTATAACGGTGCTGAAGTGTATAACTTTGATGAAGAGAAAGAAATTGGAAAGTTGCTTAAAGAAAAGACACAAGGTGGCGCAGATGTTGTCATTGACTGTGTAGGTATGGACGGGCAACAATCAAGTCCAGAACCGAAGTTATCAAGACGTTCTCAGCAACGTGGCACAATTAGCCCGATCATTACAGCTGCTGAATCTGTAAGAAAATTTGGTACAATCCAGCTTACCGGAATCTACGGTACTCCTGCAGATAATTTCCCGCTTGATCTGATCTTTAACCGTAACGTTAGGGTGACAAGTGGACAAGCACCTGTAATTCACTTGATGCCTAAACTCTATCAGATGATTAAAGACGAAGTATTTGATCCTACAGAGATCATCACCCATACTTTCCCGCTAGAAAAAGCTGATGAAGCTTATAAAGTATTCGATAAGAAGAAAGACAACAATATCAAAGTTATACTTAAGCCTGAATAGATGATAGCAAGCGTTTAAATATAGAAGGAAATCTCAGTGATGATCAATCACTGAGATTTCCTTTTTCTATATATGCTCTATCGTAATCTTTAGGCCCTCTACGACAAACTCTATTTTCTTCTCTCGTTCTTTACTGACGGAAGGAAGCTGGTGCTCTGTTTCGATTTCTCTAAGTTCACGTTCCAGCTCATTGATCTTGCCGACCTTATGCATATTAGAAGCATAGGAATTCGGCTTTCTCTTTCTTACCTCATACAATTCTGCTAATACATCTGCTCTTGTTCTCATACAAAACACTCCTTATAAAATGATTACAATAAAAATAAGCTCATCTTAAAGTAAGAAGAGCTTTGTTAAGAACTTCTTATCTTTCAAGATTACATCTTGTTGGAATTAGCACAGTGCATAAGCCTGCTGCTGAGGTTTCATAGGGCCAAGTCCCTCCACCTACTCTAAATAAGATACGAGCTATTTTTTTGTATATTTATTATAACATACTTTGCTAAAGTTGAAAAATATATATATTATTAAAATATGGATTATAGTGGAAGGAGTGACACCATGTCATCTATTATTAGTGCTGGATATGATATTTTAAATAAACAGTTGTCGCCATTCATGCAGTTTAAGAATCAACATCGCGTGAGGTTTTACGAATCGCGTTTAACGTATTTTAAATATCGAAGATTAGTGGGTCATATCTTTGGTGGAGATGTTAATTTATTATATTTATCAAGTGCCTACAATAAATGTAATTTCAGGTTATGGACAGTATTGAATATTTCAAATTATCAGGAATATAAGATAGAACAGAAGCACTATGATCTAGTAGTGATGATGGCGAATATTAATCATCTGAGTCAATCAGATGCGGTAAACTATATCAAATATACGAAAGTTAAAGAAAACCATCCATTTATCAGTTATTTGTATAACGAGCAGACTTTCATTAGACTCAGTCCATTCTATATTGATATCATCTCTGAAGATACATCAGTCATTGAATGGATCAAGCGTGAGTTTGAACGAGAATATGCACACGACTTCGATATAAATGAAGTGATATCGGAAGCAGAGTGGTATGGTAAGTAACGAATAAGACAATTAAAATTATAATCGCATAGAGTATAATTGTACTCTATATCGTGTCTGGCATTATTGCGTGGATATATGTGAAAAATAACCATCCCATAAATAATTTATGGGATGGTTATTTTAATTCATACGTTGTGTAAATATTAATATAAATATTAAAAGTAACAGCAATGAATATAAAAAGGCTTTACCTGTATGTTTTTCCAGCGTTGCTTTATAAAGCAGTGTAGTCACTAAACCAACTGCTGCAATGTCCATAACATATTCAAACACAGGGATAAATATTTTAATTATTAAACCAAGTCCTAATAACCCTAGGAATATATTTTGTACCATTTCAATTTTATTTTTCTTTTGCTCTTCAATCATTCCGGAACCTTCTTTCTAATATAGAATATATATACAAACACGCTTAAGAAGAAGTAGTAAAATGCACATACACCGAGGCCATCGACATATGCTTCTGATAAACTTCTATTTCCTGTCGCTGCAAATATCAAGCTGCCAGCGACCCAAACGATGGATATGATTATAAAGTTGAATAAGAATAAGACTTTAATCACCATTATCAAGACTCCTAACAGTATTTTCTATATTTTAACAAAAAAATAAAAAATATTAAATTATAGTCTATCTTTTTCGTACAAGTTGATTATAATAATAGTAAAATAAATTATTCTGGAGGAAAAAATGAAGCGTATTAAAATTTTTACTATTTTATTATTATTGTTTTCTTTTTATCCAGCTACTCAATCACACGCCATTTCAAAGAAAATTCCGGTGAAGTTTGTATCAGTAGTTGATGGTGATACTGTACGTGTTAAGCAAGGTAATAAAGCAATCACACTTCGTTTGTTGCTTATTGATACACCTGAATCGAAGGATCCAAAGAAACCTGTCCAGCCATATGCGGTAGAAGCGGGGAAGTATTTGGATAGCTACTTACGTTATGCGAATCTTTCGATGCAGTATGATAACAATCAAAAGACAGACCGTTATGGCCGTCATCTTGTATATCTATATGCCAACAATCGTTTAGTCAATGATGAAATGGTACGTTCAGGATATGCACGTATAGGCTACGTCTATTCTCAGAAGTATTATCTAAATGCACTTAAGAAAACCGAGTCGGTTGCGAAGGCTAAGAAACTTCGTATCTGGTCGATTCCTGGGTATGTGAATACACGTGGTGAAGGATTTATCTATAATCCGAAGAAGCCCGTCGTTAAACAAGCATCAAAACTAGCACCTAAGCCAGCTGCAAAACCAGTTGCGAAACAGCCTGCAACAAAAGCTGGCTATCCAACTTCAAAATATCGTAAAGGTGCACCGAAGACATTTAAAAATTGTACGGCAATGAAAAAATCCTATCCATATGGCGTGACAATTCATCATATCTCTTATAACAAGAAACATGATCGTGATAAAGACAAACTTGCTTGTGAAGCATCAAACGTAGCATACCAGCCATGGATGAAGAATAACTAAAAGCAATCCTGATGGGATTGCTTTTTTTGTACAATCAGAATTGAAGAATATTATAGAATGTGAGCTACTACAGGAAATTCTTCCGCTTTTTTAGTAGGTCGTAGACGAAGCGCGCCATATCTTTGTTTTATAACAATACTAATAAACTACGTCTTACAGGAAATCTGTAAGACGTTTTAAGTTTAGTTAATCATTTGTGACTTCGACTTCTATATAGAAACAATGTGTTATAAGTATAATTGTTCTATTTATACAATGTGTTTTTAGAGAATAAAAAAGACAATATACTCTCGAAAGTTTCATTATAAAAATTCACCGTATGAAAACATTCACAAAATACAGTGATTTATGTCACAAAATAGCAAAATTTTTAGAGTATAATTACATATATTTTTATTATGTGAATATAACAAAAATATATGTAAAAAACCTATTATAAACCCTTATTAAAGAGTTTTATTAGATTTTAAAGAGTTTGAAGTTTTATTATATAATAACTTCCTTTTTGTAATAATTAAAAATAGGTAAAGTATATTTCTATATTTTGTGAATTTTTTCTTGTTTTTATTTATTTTTTTTGTATAATTCAAATAGTGTTCAAAAAATGAGTAGGGGAAGATTTAAAATGAAAAAAATATTGTTTATTTTTGTTGTATTGTCCATGATTATATCTTTGGCAACTCCAAATGTAACGTTAGCTCAAGATTTAACTCAAAATATAATAAAAGATATTAAGATAGAAAATGAAAAAACTACATTCACAAATCGAGATCGTGTTAAAATTACAGTGGATTTTGATGCGTCAGGTAGAAAGATTGAACCAGGAGATATGATGCTTGTTCAGTTGCCGGATGAACTGAAAGGATTTGAAACGAGTATGAACCTTTCAAACGCTGATGGTAAAGTTCTAGGAAATTGTAATGTCACTACAAATAATATTTCATGCACATTCAATGAAAACGTAAAGGATCTCACAAACATTAAAGGCCAGTTCTATTTCACGACTGAATTTAATGATGATGAGCAAGGCACGAAACAAAAGAACTTAAACTTTGGTAACACTGCAATTACAAAGTCAATCACAGTTGACAATCCAGTATATGGAGAAGCAGGCGTATCCAACGAAACTTTCTTTAAAGGCGGCCAGATTCTGCCCGATGCTCCTAATCAAGTGAGCTGGGCGATTCGCTTCAACAATAAGCAGGATTATTTCCGTCAAGGGGATCCTGCTATGATAACAGATAAGTTAGGCGAAGGTCAGGCATATGATGTAGATTCGTTTCAGTTCACAGTAACCACGAAGGGTCAGTCAACTATCTCTTTGTCAAAAGCAGATTTTGAGGCTCAATACGGAGAAGTGTATATCAATAAAGATAGCTTCAATATTCGCTTCAATCAGCCGAATTACACGCAGCTGATGGTATATTACAATACAAAGATTGTTGATAGCTCATTAGACGAATTTAGTAATGGAGCTACAACCAATTACATTGATAAGAATGGCGTGCAACAAAATGAAGTAAGTAATGCCACTGTTAAAAATATTAGCGCCGGAGGAAATATTGAAGGAGAGCTAGCGAAATATAATGGTAAGCTGACGATCAACAAAGTTGGAGTAGATAAAGAAGGCAATAAGACTCCCTTAGCAGGTGCAAAGTTCTCGCTTACGAACAAAGCAGAGGAGGTTGTTGCTGAAGGTACGACGGATGACAACGGACAACTCTCGTTTAACGAAATTAAAGGTGGCACATATTCAGTTAAAGAGATTGTATTTCCAGATGGATATAAAGCAGACGTAAGTGGGGATACGCAGGAAATTGTGCTCGACTTCAGAAATCAAGCAGAAGTTATACATGAGATTACAAATATTAAAGAAGAACTAGAACCAACAACAGAAGAACCAACAACGGAAGCACCAACGACAGAAGCGCCAACGACAGAAATACCGACAACAGAAGCACCAACGACAGAAGCACCGACAACGGAAGTACCAACGACAGAAGCGCCGACAACAGAAGCGCCGACAACAGAAGCGCCGACAACAGAAGCGCCGACAACAGAAGCACC
>NZ_JBVGOY010000002.1:49159-183959 GCF_058188655.1 Macrococcus sp. CoH-51_TC_04 | reverse complement strand
ACCAACAACAGAAGTACCAACAACGGAAGCGCCGACAACGGAAGTACCGACGACAGAAGCACCGACGACAGAAGCACCAACAACAGAAGCACCGACGACAGAAGCACCAACAACAGAAGCACCAACAACAGAAGCACCGACGACAGAAGCACCAACAACAGAAGTACCAACAACGGAAGCGCCGACAACGGAAGTACCGACGACAGAAGCACCGACGACAGAAGCACCGACGACAGAAGCACCGACGACAGAAGCACCAACAACAGAAGCACCGACGACAGAAGCACCAACGACAGAAGTACCGACGACAGAAGCACCGACAACGGAAGCACCAACGACAGAAGTACCAACGACAGAAGCGCCGACAACAGAAGCGCCGACAACAGAAGCGCCGACAACAGAAGTACCAACAACAGAAGTACCAACAACGGAAGCGCCGACAACGGAAGTACCGACGACAGAAGCACCAACAACAGAAGCACCGACGACAGAAGCACCGACGACAGAAGCACCAACAACAGAAGCACCAACTACAGAAGTACCAACAAATGATAATCAGATTCCACAAATTCCTGTTCCTGAGGAGGACACAGCATCAGTAATCGAACCTGATGAACCTCTTGTACCAGAAGAAGTTTTAACACCGAAAGAGGATATAGATACTGATAATCAGATTCCACAAATTCCTGTTCCTGAGGAGGACACAGCATCAGTAATCGAACTTGATGAACCTCTTGTACCAGAAGAAGTTTTAACACCGAAAGAGGATATAGATACTGAGGATCAGATTCCACAAATTCCTGTTCCTGAGGAGGACACAGCATCAGTAATTGAACCTGATGAACCTCTTGTATCAGAAGAAATTTTAACACCGAAAGAGGCGACAGCAGAGCAAGTAACACCGTCTGTTGATCAGAAGTTTCTTGTATTTAATCCTGAACCTGCTCTGGGTGTGAGCATTACTGGACAAAAGAAAGACCTTATTATCAATACAGATTCTGTTGCTAAGGATAATGAGACTAAAGCGCTACCTTTAACAGGTGAAAATCAAGATTATAAAAAAGAGTTTTTATCACTATTAATGATGATTCTTGGTTTATTCTTGATCAAACGTAAAACAAAATAAAAAAGATTTAATATACTTTCGATTAAGGGACAGATGAGTATATAAGGTAGATAACTTTGAGTTATCTACCTTTTTCATTGTATGAGGACTGTAATAAGAAAGTGAACTTGAAGCTGACGAAGTGATTACAGGAGTGTGTTGAGTTTTTTATGAGTTATATTAATGAATGCTAAAGTTTTTGTATATTGATCCAGTAACGGTCTACATCAATATCATCATGTGTATCATGTATGCTATTCTCGCAGATGCCACCACAAGCTAGAATGGTGTTCTTACTGGCGATATTATTATAATCACAAGTTACAAGGGCCTTCTTCACACCTTTAGTTTCAAGGAATAGGGGTGCTTGACGCAACATCCATTTTGCAATACCTTGTCGTCTTTCATCAGGTCTTACTGAATAACCGATATGCCCGCCGACATTATTTAAATAGTCATTTAAATAATGTCTGATATGAATCATACCCACAATCTTCTGATCTTCATTGATACATAGAAATTGTGTAGAAGGTACAAATCCTTCTGGGAGTCGATCTAGAATCTCCTCATCTTGAATACGTTCAAACCAGTGATCAAAGGTATCAAAATTATGAAGTGACGATGAACCATGAATGATCTCATTATTTACTGCGAAATCTGCACGATATCGCATGATGTCTGTCTTGTATTCAATTGACGGTTTTACGAGCTGAAGTTCTGGCAATTGACATCCCTCCTTCTTTTTTATGATTATACATTAACAGAAAGGAAGAAGTAAATTTGTAATTTTATAATCACATAAGAGATTTTATAGCTACAGTGTCGCTGTTAAATGTTATTCTATCCTTTAAGAGGGTAATTTAAAGTAATTAAATATTAAAGGGTGATTTATATGTTTGGGAATAAAGAGGAAAAACGATTTACTAACTATAACGCTGCATCTGGTAAACCATCTAAGATGATGTCTAATTATATTGTTGTCGATGAACAGACAGGTGTACAATATCTATTTTCGGCGATGGGATACAGTGGTGGTATGACAGTATTGGTCGACAAAGACGGGAAGCCGCTACTTGCTGATGGTTATAAATAGATGAATGATAAGAATAAATCATTAGTTGGACTGGGGTTATGCGCTACGATTATTTTAGGGTTTATCGCGCTTATGATCAGTGAGAAGACAGAAGACAATGCACTTGAAAATCGTCACATTGATGTGTCGCATACTTATAAAGAAGCACTTGATAAACAGATGAAAGCACAGGCGATGTATTCGAATGGAGTCGTATGGAAAGCTGCTACACGTAAACAGATTGACACGTATATGAACATCGATAAATTAACAGAAGACAGCGCCCAGCAATATCAGTTCTTAAATCTGAGTAAGACGCAGAAGATTCATCCCGCCACATTGGATAAGCTGCTAAAAGGCAAGGAGATTCTTAATAACGAAGGAACAAGTTTCGCAAGAGCTTCCAGGCTTCATGATGTTAACGAGATCTATCTGATCAACCATGCACTACTGGAAACAGGTAAGGGTAAGAGTAAGCTTGCCAAAGGTGTCGCTGTTGACGCCAAAGGAAGGGTTGGTAAAGGGAATAAGAAATATTATAATTTCTTTGGTATCGGAGCCTACGACCATGATCCTGTGAATGAAGCGGCTAAATATGCATTTAGACATGGTTGGGACACACCAGAAAAAGCAATAGTCGGTGGGGCAAAGTTTATCAAGACAGAGTTCTTAAATGATGAAGCACAGGCCACATTATATGGTATGCGCTTTAACCCTGTAAATCCAGGACATCATCAGTATGCAACAGACGTCAGATGGGCACATCATAATGCACGCAGCATTGCAGACGATTATAAGAAGCTGAAGTTACGAGGAAAGTATTTTACAACTTATGCGTATAAAGAATAATCCAGACGATTAATCGTCTGGATTATCTTTATGATGCTTTTTCAGTTGAAGTTTCTTCAGATTTCTGTAGTTCTTCGATAGATTGTGCATTCTTCGCACCTTCTGGAATTTCAATTGCTTTTACTTGATTGTACTTATCATATGTTGCTGTTGTCTTCGTGTTCATCTTCTTATCTTTCACTGTCATATTAATATCAGTAATTGTCTTAGTCATCATCAAGTCTCTATCAAATGTGATAGTTGCTTTCCCATCAATATCCTTTAACTTACCTTCAAGTGCTTTAACGGCATCCTCTGAATCCGTTGCTTCACTGAGTTTTTTATATTCATCTAGACCTTTAAATGACTTAGTGATTTCGTAGCCATTGTCTACTGATTTGAACTCACCATCTTTATAGGCGTCTAGTGTTTTAAGCGCTGAGTTATAATCTAGCTGATCAAGCTGATTCTTTACTTGATCTTCCATTACACTCGTAGCATCGATATAGTTCTGACCATCTTGCGTAATAATGATTTTCTTATCGAATATATACATATCCATCGATCGATTCTGCATATCTGTACTGATCTTAGTCTTGTTTGCATCATCTACAGACATTTCCATCTTTACATTGCTTGTATCACTACCTGATTTTAACTGTGTATCAAGGTTTGCATGGTAACTTTTTATAGTTTTCCCTTTTTCCTGAGCCTTTACAACTAATGCTTCTGCATCTTTAACTTCGGGTGCTTTATTTTCAGATGCTGTTTCAGAAGATTTAGATTCAGTAGAGGTTTCAGCTTTCTTTTCTTCAGATTTAGTATCTTCTGTTTTCTTTGTATCTTGTCCGCAAGCAGTAAAGATCAAGGTAGAACCGAGTAATAGTGATAATAACTGTTTAGATTTCATAAAATTCCTCCGATTGATTTAATTAACCTTAGAGTACCATAATTATATTGGGGTTCATAATAACTACTCGTTCTCTGCACTCGGTGCAGTCTGACTTAATTTCTTGCGTTTTGTCGGGTCCAGTCTACGTTCAATAAGACCCAGTATAATGTCTGCAAGCACAGCCATCAGCGCAGTCGGTAACGCACCGGCCAGGATGATTGATGTACCATCTGTGGCGTTTGTTCCGCGGATGATGATGTCACCTAAGCTTTGTGCCCCGATAAATGAGCCGATAGCAGTGACTCCGATTGCGATAACGAGCGCGATACGGATACCTGCGATGATGACTGAGAGGCTGAGGGGTAACTCTACCATGGTCAGCAGTTGGCGTTTTGTCATCCCCATGCCACGGCCAGCATCAACGATATGTTCGTCAACCGCTTTGAGACCTGTATATGTGTTCTTAATAATAGGCAATAAGGCATAGAGGAATACGGCCATGATCACAGTCTTCTTACCAAGCCCCATCGCCAGCATGAGTAGTGCAAGTAAAGCGATGGCAGGAATTGTTTGTATGATATTCGCAATCGAGATTACAGGTGTTACAAGACGTCTATGTCTGGCGATCCATATACCGATCGGTATACCTACTATGGCTGCTAACAGTACACCGTATATACTGATTAGAAAGTGCCCAAGGAAAAGCTGGAAGACGTATCCTGCATTATCCTGGAAGTAATGGATGAACTGTTCGAATGTATTAAGATTCTCCATTATTTCGCACCTCCTTTGAAGTAATTATGTGATTTTAAGTAGGCTTCTGCTACTACTGCAGGTTCTTTCAGGTTATTATCAACTTCATAGTTGAGCTTTTGCATTTGTTCTGTTGAAATCTGATCTTTCATCGATTCTAGCAGATTTTTAATCTTTGGATCTTTCTTAAGCAGTTCATTAGTCGCCACTGGATTCGCATCATAAGGCGGGAAGAACTGCAGGTCATCTTTTAGTACGACAAGGTCATAACTCTGGATACGTCCATCCGTTGTATATCCAAGGACGACGTCCATCTTGCCTGCATTCACTGCCTCATAGACAAGTCCAATCTGCATCGGCTTAGTGTCTTTAAAGTCAAAGCCGTAAGTTTTTTTGAATGCATCAAACCCATCACCTTTACGTTTCATCCACGATGAATCTACGCCAGCACGTAAGTTTTGTGCAACTTTTTTCATATCACTGACTGTCTTCAGGTTATACTTCTTCGCTGTCTCTTTTGTCACCATGAAAGCGTATGTATTCTCGAAGCCGTAAGAATCAAAGTAGTGCTGGTCAAACATTTCTTCAAACCCTTTGACGACAACACTTCTTGCTTTGTCTGGATCTGTGATCGGCTCTTTACCGAGTGGACCTGTTAAATCTGTGCCGGTATAACGGGCAGAAGAGACGTTTGCATCGCCACGCATCATCGCCTGGTGTACTACTGTTCCTGAACCGAGGTTATTGATCAGTTCTACAGGATGATCGGTCTCTTTTTCTATAAGAAGCTTGATCATGTTCGCAAGGATCTGACTTTCGGTCGTATATACTGAGGCAATCTTGACAGTTTCTTTTTGGTTGTTCTGTCCACAGCCGCTAAGCACGAGTAGACAGGATAATAGTATGAGTAATTTCTTCATTTATTTTTCCCCCTTCGACACAACTAATCCACGTGGGGTCGTAATCTTTTCTATATATGCTAATGCGAAGTCTGTAACGAGCGCGAGCAGTGTTACAACGACAGCACCCGCGATAATCAGTTTCGGCTGGTAGAGATTGAGCCCATTAAAGATAAAGTCTCCAAGTCCCCCGGCGCCAATATATGAAGCAAGCGTCGCCCAGCTAATGGCATAGACAGCAGAAAGTCTGATACCGCTCATAATGACCGGGACTGCAAGCGGTAGCTCAACCATACGTAATAGCTGGTTCTGAGTCATGCCCATTGCACGACCTGCTTCTCGTGCATTTTTGTTAACAGACTGTATGCCGAGATAAGTGTTATTGAGTATCGGAAGCAGCACATAGAGAAACAGTGCGATAACAGCGGGTAGTGTACCTATCCCAAAGAAGGGGATCATCATCGCAAGTATCGCTAGCGAAGGTACGGTTTGTAACACGCTCGTTATAGAGAGTACAACCTTTGCTAGTTTATCAGATTTTGTCAGCACAATGCCGAGCGGTACTGCAACGATGATCGCTGCAAGTAGGCTGAGCAGTGAAATGGAGATATGCTCCCACGTCTTCTCGAGTAGTTCGGCCTGGTTTTCCTGTAAGAATGCTAACATATTATACCTCCTCTAACTCTTCGCCCCAGATAGTGTCATAGACGATATCTACTAAGTTGGCACGAGTAATGACGCCGAGCAGTCTGTCGTGCTTATCAAGCACTGGGATAAGACGAATATTACGCTTAAGGATGGTACGCACTGTATCTTGAAGATACACACCAGAACGCACGAAATAGACATTATGGTTCATGATGCGAGACAGGCTTAATGATTTCTTAGCTGCTTCAGATAAGTCTTCAATGTCGACGTAGCCGACTAAGACATTATCATTGTCTGTGATGAGCAATGTATCTACACGACGCTCACGCATAATCTGTATCGCTTCACCTATTGACTTCTCAGCTGTAACGGAGATGGGTTTGACCATTGCTTCATCAACTGTTTTAACGTTAGGCGTCGTCTGGATCAGACGGTTTTCGCCGATGAAGTCGCGCACAAAATCATTTGCTGGACGTCTTAATATATTGTTCGGTGTATCAAGCTGTACGACTTCACCATTACTCATAATGACGATGCGATCTGCTAATTTGATAGCCTCGTCCATATCATGCGTGACCATGATGAAAGTCTTATTGAATTTGACCTGCAGCTCTTTCACTAGATCCTGCAAAGTATCACGTGTAAGTGGATCCAGTGCACCAAAAGGTTCGTCCATCAGAATGATATCCTGATCTGCAGCAAGTGCACGTACGACACCGATACGTTGCTGTTGTCCCCCTGAGAGCTGAGCGGGATAGAGGTCAAGATAGGATAATGGAAGATCGACGAGCTGAATCAGTTCTTCAGCTTTCTTGTTCTTGTCCTCTTCTGACCATTTCAGCAATTTCGGTACAAGCGTGATGTTGTCACGAATCGTCATATGAGGCAGTAATCCAATCTGCTGGATGACGTAGCCGATTTTACGGCGAAGCTGTACGGGGTTCAGTTCTTTGATATTCTTCCCGTCCAGAGTGATCGTCCCGCTAGTTGGCTCGATCATACGGTTGATCATACGCATCGCAGTTGTCTTACCAGAACCGCTCGTACCGATGAACGCGATAAACTCTCCTTGCTTGATTGAAATATTTAAATCTGACACTGCTTTTTTACCGCCTTTATAAACTTTCGAGACGTTATTCATTTCTAACATGTCTTCACCTCATAAAATATTTTTTGTGAATAAGTCTTATATAAATATAAAAATTATATACTATAAGTTTGTTTACCCAATTTTTTGATAATATATAGGTAAGGGAGTGGATATAATGAGAATTGCAATTATAGGTGCAGGCGTTGGTGGCATATCTGTGCTGAAGTATCTGCATAAAGAAAAAAAAATGAAAGCTGAGATTACAGTTTTTGATGATAAGAAGTATATGGGGAGTGGACGTGCATTTCAGTACGACGACCCCGAACTGCTGATGAATTATCCTGGAAATCTCATCAGTATGAAACCTAATAAGCAACGAGACTTCATCGACTGGATTCAAAAAAGCGATGTTAACAAAGAGATTCATCTCGATGAAGCGGAGAACACTTCAGCCAATCGTTATTATTCTCGACAATTATTCGGTAAATACATGCAAGAACACTTTGAGAAATTTGCGAACAAGAAGAACGTATCTATTATAACAGACCATGCACGAAATGTTGAGTTTATTAGTCAGGAATATGTCGTTTCCACTCAGCATGAGAAATATTATTTTGATGCTATATTTTTATCTCCAGGCCAGTTTGGACCGATGGATCCTTATCAGCTTGAAGGAACAACGGGCTATTATAAATGGCCGTATCCACTGCATGAGAAGAGCATTGAAGCGAACAAAGATTATGCGGTTATTGGGACAGGCCTTTCAAGTCTCGATATTGTGCGTTACTTTATCGCACATAGTACGAACAAGTTAGCGCTTATCAGCCGTGATGGTAAGGTACAGTCGGTCCGTGGTAAGATGCAGAAGGTCAAGTTTAAATATATAACGCATAAGAAACTTGAGAAAATCAAAGTGGCGCATCATGGTTATATTCCATTGGAGGAATTGGTAGAAAGGTTCAAAAAAGAGCTTGATGGACTCGGCTTAGATGTAGAGAAACTACGTATTAACCGTTCAAATCCAGTACGTGCATTAAAATTTGACTTGAGTCATCCAGAAGAGGTCGGGCTGATGCAGTCATTCGTCCTTGAAATAGTCCATATCGCATCGTATATATGGCCATTTATGACACGAGAAGATAAAGCAGCATATCGCAAACACTATGCACCGATACTAGATGATTATGCGAATCCAATGCCTGAAGGAACGGCAGAGGAACTGCTCGATGCCCTTTCTAGTGGACGCGTAGAGATCTATAGAGGAATAACAGACATTGAGTATAAATATAATAAGTTCCGCATTCACACAAAGGATAAAGAGCTACGTGTACATTATGTGTTTAATGCGACAGGCCCAGCAAAAGCTTACAAGGATGCAACTGAACCTAATCCTTTGATTGAAAACCTTGTGAATCAGGACTTGCTGATTGAGCATCCAGATGGAGGTTTCTATGTAACGCCGATTCGCAATCAGGTTATTATGAGAGATGGTGTCATGTCACGCTTCTTTATGCTTGGACAGAAGACATCTGGTGTCAACTACTTAGATAACGGTATAATGGAACTGATTGATGAAGCGAAACGAACAGTTAAAGCTCTAGCTGAAGAGGAGGGATTGGATGTATAGCAAAGCAGATGCTGCATTATGGAATGGCAGAATAGATGATAATGATAATCGTGCACATTTTAGAAATTTTCAAGTAGCACAAGTAGTAGATGCAGAAGGTGAGCTTACAGAACGATTTGATGTTGGTATACTCGGGTATGCGGTTGATCGTGGTGTCTATCTGAATCAAGGCAGGGTGGGTACGAAGCAAGGGCCTGATGCGATACGTACAAAGTTTGGTAACCTGCCATTGATGCATGATTTATCAATTGCTGACTTCGGGAATGTGACGACTGAAGAGAAGTTTGTTGAGAATGTGCAGCATGAATATGCTGAACTCATTGATAAGACGAATGACTATGCTAAGTTCCACCTGTTAATCGGTGGAGGACACGATATTTCTTATGCGCATTTTAAAGGATTAAAAGCTTTATATCCGGAGCAGTCTATCGGTGTCGTCAATATTGATGCGCATTTCGATCTGCGCGATAGTGAATATGCAACGAGTGGTACAGGATTTAAACAGATACTTGAAGAAGATGCAGATGCCGGCTACCTCGTGCTTGGGCTGCAGGAAGCGGGGAACACACAGCATTTATTTGAAGTAGCGGAACAGTATGACGTGAAATATGTGCTCGCTGAAGATATCGACTATGATACGACAGATGAAATTATCCAGTCATTTATCGAGCAGTATGACATTATTATGCTGACGCTATGTCTCGATGTGATTGACAGTGCATATGCACCAGGTGTCAGTGCACCGTGCAGCTTCGGACTTACACCTCAGCAAGTAGAGCGTCTTATAAGAGAAATACTCTCATATGGCAAGACGCGTCATCTAAGTATTGCTGAGATGAATCCAGAATATGATATAGATGAACGCACTGCAAAGCTTGTCGGCAACATCATGTTTTTTGCAGTGCACCGAAATCCCAATATTTTATAAAGCCATCTATTAAAGAAAGTACTCTCGTGGAGTGCTTTCTTTTTTTGTGGTAATTGATATAGATTGTGCGACTGATGTTCGGACGAATCGTAATCGCATTAAGATGAGATGCATTATGAGACTGATAGTATATTTTAGGGATGACTGCATAACCGATACGCTCATGCACATAGTTAAGCGCCGTTTCAAAACGATCCACTTCAAGCACGATATGAGGCCTGATATTATGCCTTAAGAAATAATCATTTAGATGTTTACGGACTTGAAAGGAGTCATTCGGCAGAATCAGCGGCAGATCGCCTAGATTGACGCTTCTTTTATTATTAAATGTATCGTTTGGTGCAGTGAGGATATAGTCCTCTGAATATAATGGCAGTGAAATAATGTCATCATGGATAAGCTGTTCATTTGATAATGCGATATGGACATCATAATTGGTGATGGCCTGTGTGATCGCATCTGTCGTCAATATTTCTCTGATCATATAATGCTGATCTGTATCATGCTCTTTATGCTGCGCGATAACAGTGCTTACCCATTTACTTGCAGACTCTAATATACCGATTTTAATTTTAGGGTTATTGCTGTAATTTAAGTCATACATTTGTTCGACCGTCTGCTGATATTTATGTACAATATCTTTTGCATACTGATAGAACAGAATACCACGCTCCGTAATCTTGATTTCCTTCGTACTTCTCGTCAATAGCTTGTATCCTATTTCCGTTTCCAGCTTCTTGATTGCAGCCGTTAACGATGGCTGACTAATATGCAGATACGCACTCGCTTTCGTGAAACTTTGATGTTCAACAACCGCAATATAATATTCGAAATGTAGAATTTTCACTGTTCATGCTCCTTTTATAGTTAAATCCTATTAATAATTAGTTTATTTATATTAGATAACTATATAATAGCAGATTATAATAAGTAACGAGCACAATAAACTGAAAATTTAAATAAATGGAGGCGATTATAATGAGAAATATTAGAGCAAAGAAAGGTTTAGAAATCGAATGTAAAGGCTGGGAGCAAGAAGCGGTATTACGTATGCTCTATAACAACTTAGATCCAGAAGTTGCAGAGCACCCTGAAGACTTAGTTGTCTATGGGGGTATCGGTAAAGCAGCACGTAACTGGGAAAGCTTCGATGCGATTGTTGAAAGCTTGCGTAATTTAGAAAAGGATGAAACGTTACTTGTTCAGTCTGGTAAACCTGTCGCAGTGTTTAAGACGCACGACCAGGCACCACGTGTATTATTATCTAACTCTGTATTAGTTCCGAAATGGGCAAACTGGGAGCATTTCAATGAATTAGATAAAAAAGGCTTGATGATGTACGGGCAGATGACTGCAGGAAGCTGGATCTACATCGGTTCCCAAGGGATTGTGCAAGGAACGTACGAAACATTCGGAGAACTTGCAAATCAGCATTTCAATGGAGACTTAGCAGGTACGATTACATTAACTGCAGGACTTGGTGGTATGGGCGGGGCTCAACCGCTTGCTGTCACGATGAATGGTGGGGTAGTTATCGGTATAGATGTCGATGAAAGCCGTATCGATAAACGTATTGAAACGTGTTACTGTGATGTGAAGACGCATAGTGTAGACGAAGCGATTCGCCTGGCGACTGAAGCGAAAGACAAGAAGGAGGCATTATCAATCGGACTTGTTGGTAATGCTGTCGATGTCTATAAAGAACTATTAGATAAAGACTTTAAAGTTGATATCGTAACAGATCAGACAAGTGCCCATGACCCATTAAACGGTTATGTACCAGTTGAATACACATTCGAAGAAACAGTGAGGATGCGTAAGGAAAATCCTGAAGAAGTTGTTCGTCTAGCGAAGAAATCGATGGCGAAACACGTTGAATACATGCTTGAGTACAAAAAACGTGGCGCAGTTGCATTCGATTACGGAAATAATATCCGTCAAGTTGCATTTGACGAAGGTGTTACAGATGCATTCAGCTTCCCAGGATTCGTACCAGCATACATTCGTCCGCTATTCTGCGAAGGAAAAGGACCGTTCCGCTTTGCAGCATTAAGCGGGGATCCAAAAGATATTGAACGCGCAGATGAAGAGATGCGTAAATTATTCCCTGATAATAAGAAATTAATGCGCTGGTTAGACTTAGCAAGTGAGAAGATTGCATTCCAGGGATTACCATCTCGTATCGCTTGGCTCGGATACGGTGAACGCGCTAAGATGGGGTTAGCACTAAATAAACTTGTTGAAACTGGAGAGATTTCTGCGCCTATCGTTATCGGTCGTGATCACTTAGATGCAGGAAGTGTTGCAAGTCCGAACCGTGAAACAGAAAGCATGCAAGATGGCAGTGATGCAGTGGGAGACTGGGCAATATTGAACGCACTAATCAACACTGCAGCTGGTGGATCATGGATTTCATTTCACCACGGTGGCGGCGTAGGTATGGGATATTCATTACATGCTGGCATGGTTGTTGTAGCAGATGGCACGAAAAACGCTGAAGAACGATTACAACGTGTGCTCACAACGGACCCAGGTATGGGTGTAGTGCGTCATGTTGACGCGGGATATGATATTGCGGTTAATGTTGCGAAAGAAAAAGGCATCAATGTACCAATGCTTGACAAATAATAGATGGGGATGGTTATGATGAACGATTTAATAATTCAGAACATTAGTGAACTAATCTTACCGAAGAAGACAGACAAACCTTTAAAGGGTGCGGAACTTGCAGACCTTAAAATTATAGAGAACGGAACGGTCGTTATTAAAGATGGCAAGATTGTTTATGCCGGAGAATTTAATGATGAGTATGTAGCAAGTGAAACGATTGATGCGAAAGGAAAGACAGTATCACCAGCACTCGTCGATGCGCATACACATTTAGTGCACGGCGGCTCACGTGAACACGAAATGAGCTTGAAACGCCAAGGTGTGTCATATCTTGAAATTCTTGAGCAAGGTGGGGGCATTCACTCTACAGTGAAAGCAACACGTGAAGCGAGTGAAGATGAGTTGTTCGAAAAAGCAGAGCATGAATTACTGCGCATGATTCATCACGGTGTACTCAGTGTTGAAAGTAAAAGTGGATATGGTTTAAGTTTAGAGCATGAGTTAAAACAGTTACGCGTTTCAAAAAGATTACAGGAAAAGTACGGCATCAACATGAAACATACGTACCTTGGACCACACGCTGTACCGAAAGATAAAGACAGTGACGTGTTTATTAAAGAATGTATCAGTGATTTAGAGCAAGTGAAAGATTTAGCAGACTTTGCGGATATCTTCTGTGAAACAGGTGTGTTCACAATCGATCAGTCTCGTGAATACATGCAGGCAGCGAAAGAGCATGGCTTACCAGTGAAAATCCATGCCGATGAAATCGACCCGCTTGGTGGATTAGAACTTGCTATCGAAGAGAATGCCATCAGTGCGGACCACTTAGTAGCAGCAAGTGAAAAAGGGAAAGAGATGCTAAAAGATAGCGATACAGTCGCAGTATTATTACCGGGAACAACGTTCTACCTCGATAAAAATGAATACGCAGACGCACGTGGTATGTTAGACAATAACGGTGCCATTGCAATTGCGACGGACTACAATCCAGGAAGCTGCGTAACGAGTAACTTACAGATGGTGATGAGCATTGCTGCACTGAAACTCAAGTTATCACCGAAAGAAATCTGGAATGCCGTTACAGTCAATGCTGCGAAAGCTATTGGGTTAGACGCTGGAACAATCGATGTAGGTGATGAAGCGAATATAGTGGTGTGGCATGCGAAGAACCATGAGTACATACCATATCAATATGGTGTTAACCATGCAGAGAAAGTGATTCATAAAGGGAAAGTCATTGTTGAGAATGAATTTAAGTTGAAATAGTACGATGTATCACCCTCAATTTTAAGTTGAGGGTGATTTTTTTATAGGGAATATCGGATAGGGGAGCGAATTGAGTTGGCTCACAAAAAATAAACATGAGCCAAGATGATGCTCACTGCGTATAGAGAACCACCAAGTTGGCTCACAAAAAATAAACATGAGCCAAGATGACGTTCACCGCGTATAGAGAACCGCCAAGTTGGCTCATAAAAAATAAACATGAGCCAAGATGCTGTTCACTGCGTATAGAGAACCACCAAGTTGGCTCATAAAAAATAAACATGAGCCAAGATGACGTTCACTGCGTATAGAGAACCACCAAGTTGGCTCACAACAAATAAACATGAGCCAAGATGCTGTTCACCGCGTATAGAGAATCGCCAAGTTGGCTCACAAAAAATAAACATGAGCCAAGATGACGTTCACCGCGTATAGAGAATCGCCAAGTTGGCTCATAACAAATAAACATGAGCCAAGATGACGTTCACTGCGTATCAAGGACACTTCTCAGCTATCACACCTCAGCATCGCCACCTAAAACATCCGAAATCTTTCCATTGATTTTTCGGTCAAACTTCGATACGATTAACTTGTCGTAATTGACAGACAAGTTAATAACATTCTTTCGGGGCAGGGTGAAATTCCCAACCGGCGGTGATAGCCCGCGACCCTTATGCACTGCATAAGGCTGACTCTTTGAAAATCAGAGGCCGACAGTTAAAGTCTGGATGGGAGAAAGAATAAGGATACCATTAATCGATGGTTTATTTGTTGATAACTTAAAACTCGACGATATCCATTTTATGGTCTTATTTGTTGAACCTAAATTTCCAATCTCCCGAGCATATTTTGTTCGGGAGATTTTTTTATAGGAGGAACAGATGTATATTAACAAAGCATTTGAATTAGTGAAATGGACAGAAGGACAGACAGGTATGAATCCGACAGTCGGCTGTGTCATCGTGAAAGATGATCGCATTGTTGGCATCGGTGCGCATCTGACTGAAGGTGAGGCACATGCTGAAGTGAATGCGATTCATATGGCAGGGACTCATGCGCAAGGTGCGACACTTTATTGCACGCTTGAGCCGTGCAGTCATCATGGGAAGACGCCACCTTGTACTGAAAAGATCGTCGCTGCTGGCATAAGCAAGGTTGTCTATGCAGCGTCAGATGTAACGTTATCATCAGGTGTAAGCTATATGCAGTCTAAAGGCATTGAAGTTGAAAAGGTAGAAGATGACGCAATCGCTGCGTTTTACGCACCGTTTTTCACGAGTAAAACATCTTCACTACCATATGTCACAATTAAGATGGCAACAACGATTGATGGTAAAACTGCCGATGATGAAAGTATAAGCAAATGGATTACGAACGATAAATCTCGTGCACATGCGCATCAAGTGCGCTACGGGATGGATGCGATTATGGTTGGGTACAATACCTACAAAAAGGATACGCCGACCCTTGATGCGAGACTTTACAAAGATAAACGCATTAAAAAAGTCATCGTTACAAATGGTCCGTTTGTATTAAATACACAAGACGATAACGATTATGATAGGTCGCGTTTAATCATCGTTTCAGCCATCGATCAGCATATCGATGGTATTACGGTCATCCATGTCCCGCGCTTAAGTCCAGAAGATATATTAAAAGCGCTTTATAATGAGCGCATCCGTAATTTATTAATTGAAGGCGGAATGCAGACCATCCGCACATTTATAGAAGCAAAGTGTTATAACGAAATACACCACTACATTGCCCCGAAACTGTTAGGTGGAACTTCAAAACATCAGTTTTTAACGACTGATACTCTTTCCTCAATGCGTGATATGACGCATTTTAATCTTGTCTCTGTAAATCAGTTCGACGACGACGTACTCCTTATTTACAGAAAGGCGTGATCTCTTGTTTACAGGTATCGTAGAAGAAGTCGGTACAATTTCTCAGATAAAGCAGCAAAGTGATACGACAGTGATGACGATTAACTGTCAGGAAATATTATCCGATATACATATCGGTGATTCAATCAGCGTGAACGGTGTATGTTTAACGGTAACGTCATTTAATGCGCAATCGTTTACCGTAGACATCGTGCGTGGAACTAGTGCGATTACGCTTTTTCATACGATGAAAGCCGGCACTCAAGTAAATCTTGAACGTGCATTACTGCCGACGACGCGTCTTGGTGGCCACTTCGTCAGTGGACATATCGACACTAGTGTCTCAGTAAAACGTATCCAGCATAATGAAAAGACATATATTATCGAACTGGAACTACCACCACAGTTTAAGAACAACGTCATTCCGAAAGGTTCTATTGCAGTGAACGGCGTTTCACTCACGATCTTTGAACTGACGAATTCAATCACATTAAATATTATTCCTGAAACGGTACGCAGCACGATGCTTAATACACTTAAGACTGGCGATAAAGTGCATATCGAATTTGATATGCTTGGCAAATATATTCTAAATCAGACGAAGTCGAGTGATACACTCACTTTATCTAAACTGGAGATGATGATGTAATGTTTGATTCCATTGAAGAAGCACTGCAAGATTTGAAACTTGGTAAACCTATAATCGTAGTTGACGATGAAGACCGTGAAAATGAAGGGGATTTGATTGCAATCACAGACTTTATGTCTGAAGAGACGATTAACTTTATGATCACTCATGCGAGAGGTCTTGTCTGTGCACCGATTTCTCACGCACTTAACGACACACTAGGACTGCTACCGATGACCATGAACAACCAGGATCCGAATAAGACGGCATTCACAATCAGTATCGATCATAAAGATACGACGACAGGTATCAGTGCGAAGGAACGTTTTATGACAGTGAAAGCACTGGCAGATAATAATGTCACGTTAGCTCAATTTAACCAGCCGGGTCATATCTTCCCGCTCATTGCACAGCAAGGTGGCGTACTTAAACGAAAAGGTCATACAGAAGCTTGTGTGGATCTGGCAAAGCTCTCTGGTGCAAGTGAGACGGGCGTCATCTGTGAAATTATTAAAGATGATGGGACGATGGCAAGACGTGATGACTTAGTCATTTACAAAGAAAATCATGACCTGAAGATGATTACAATCGATGCCATCATTGACTATATTAAGTCAACGAAGCCACTTGTCACACGAGAAGCGAAAGTACATATGCCGACAGATTTCGGTACATTTCAGATGTATGGCTATAAAGAAATTTACTCGGATAAAGAACATGTCGCTTATGTGAAACCTTACAAAGGCATCCCTCATATACGCATCCATTCAGAATGCTTAACAGGTGATGTCTTCCATAGTAAACGTTGTGATTGCGGCAAGCAGCTTGAAGAAGCGATGCAGCATATTGATAAGCACGGCGGTATACTGCTTTATTTAAGACAGGAAGGCCGCGGTATCGGACTTATTAATAAATTGAAAGCATATGAAAAAATAGAAGCGGGCATGGATACGGTAGAAGCAAATCACGCGCTAGGATTTGGGAGCGACTTGCGCGACTATGCAGTTGCAGCATCAATGTTACGTGATCTCGGTGTTCATAAAGTGGAGTTACTGACGAATAATCCACGCAAAATTGATGGATTAAAACGCTATGGCATTGAAGTGATTGAACGTATTCCCCATCAATTTCAAAGTGTTGATGAAAATAAAGATTATCTAGAAACAAAAAAACAAAAACTAGGACATTTACTAAAGGAGAATTTAATATGAACTATAGTGCAAAGTTAACAGGTGAAGGTTTAAAGATTGCAGTCATTACATCACGTTTTAATCATTTTATTACAGACCGCCTGACTGAAGGTGCAATCGATACTTTAGAACGACATGGTGTAGTTAAAGAGGATATCGATACATTTTTAGTGCCAGGTGCCTTTGAACTTCCTTTTGTAGCGTCTAAGCTTGCACAAAAGAAAAAGTACGATGCAGTTATAACGTTAGGTTGTGTTATACGCGGGGCAACGACACATTATGATTATGTATGTAATGAAGCGGCAAAAGGTATTGCAAAAGCCGGAGAATACGGTACACCGGTCATCTTCGGAGTAGTAACAACTGAAAGTATTGAACAGGCGATTGAAAGAGCAGGAACAAAAGCAGGGAATAAAGGTGGAGATGCTGCAATCAGTGCGATTGAAATGGCAAACTTGAATAAGATGATGGATGAATTATAAAACGAACCCCATGTGATATTTCACATGGGGTCTATTTTATTTTCTTTTGAATAATTTCGATAATGCGATGATACCAACTGCAGCACCTGCTGCAATACCAGCATTCTTCTTCACTTCAGGTGTTGCGACGGATTTGTACACAAGCTGTAAGTTTTGCGGACGCTCAGCTAAGCGACGCATGAAGTAACCGTACCAGTCTTGTCCGTAAGGTACGTATGTACAGAAATTATATCCTGAATTTGCTATCTCTACTTGAAGCTCAGAGCGGAAACCATACAGCATCTGGAATTCGATTAAGTCTTTGTTTAAGTTATGCTGTGCAATAAATTTCTTCACGTGATCGATAATGTTATGATCATGTGTTGCGATTGAAGTCATCGCCTTCGCATTTAATAGACGTTGCTCGATGATCTTGATATAGTTCGCATCGATCTCTTCTTTTGATTGGTATGCTATTGATGCATCTTCTTTATATGCACCTTTTACAAGGCGTAGACGTACGTCCTGATATTTATCAATTTCTTCAGAAGCACGGAAAAGGTAAGCCTGAATGACAGTACCGACATTTTTAAATTCACCTTTTAAACGATCTAACATTTCGAATGTCTGTACAGTGTGACTGTAATCTTCAGTGTCCATATTCACATGCATATTGCCGCATTCATAAGCTTTCATTAAGATCTCACGAACGTTTTCATAGCAGAACTCAGGGTCAACATCCAATCCAATCTGTGTTAACTTGATCGACATATGTGCATCAACACCTGTGTCATAAATCGCCTGGATCATTTCTAGAATATTATTCTTAGCAGCTGTCGCTTCTTCTTTTGAGAAGACGAATTCTCCTAAGTTATCCACCGTAGCAGAGATATTTTTTGCGTTTAATGCACGGATAGATTCGATTGTCGTCTCCATATCTGTTCCGGCAACAACTTTATGTGCCCCTAATGCTAAACCATATTTCTTAGCTGCTGTATTCAATGTTTCGTTCTCACTTAGTTTGATGAAAAAATCTCTTGTTAAACCCATTTTACATCCTCCTTGTAGTCTTTCATTATTTTAATAATAATGAAAACGCTTTAAAAGGTCAAAAGAATTTTGTGGATTATTTATTAATTTGTGTAAAAATTCCTTTAATAAATATTGTGAATTATTGAAAATATTATTAACTCGTGTAAAATGAGTATTGCTATGAACCACAAGCGGTGCCTATTGTGCTGAGATGATACGCTTGAACCTGTAAGGTAATGCTTGCGCAGGAATGTGGCTTCTGGTTCATAAGCAATGAAAGGAGATTGGTTATGAACAGAGAGAGAACGGTCATATTGCTAGAAATTGCGATGATGGCAGCATTTGCAATGGTGCTGGACTTTATTGATTCACAGATTAAAGGTATATTCTTCGGGTTAAGCTTGAGCTTCTCGATGGTACCCGTGTTATTACTGTCATTCAGAAGAGGTGTTAAAGCAGGGATGACGGCAGGATTCTTATGGGGATTACTGCAGATTGCAGTTGGAGATGCAGCAGGTAGTATCGTACATCCCCTACAGGGCTTTCTTGATTATGCGTTCGCATTTACATTGATTGGACTCGCAGGACTTGCTGGACAGCCAGTCAATAAAATGAAGATTGTAATCTTTACGGCACTTGCAGTTTTCGCGCGCTACTTCATTCATTTCTTGTCGGGATGGGTATATTTTGGAGCTTATGCGCCAAAAGGGCAGCCGGCATGGTTGTATTCATTGCTCTATAACGGACAAATTGCACTTATTAACGGTATCACATGTATTATTATTCTGGTAATCCTGTTCACTGTAGCCCCGAGATTATTTAGTGTGGCAAATTATAACAAATATTAAGCTCTAGTCTTCGGACGGAGCTTTTTTATGTTCCGTGATAAAATCAGATTGGACAGGTTCAGAGCTTATTTCTATAAAGAATGGTAATGAGATAATTGTTAAAAATGCGATAACAACCTTTTTCAGTAGTTTCATCATGAGCCCCCTCTTAAATTAATTTAATTGTAGCGAAATATTGTAAATATCTGTTAAAAGAAAGATTAATTTATTGTATAGGATTGTAAATCTTCTTTATTGAGTACAATCTAAAGCGAAATTGTTATAATAAGTAGAAATAAATTAAAGGAGTATTGGGATGAGAGATCTAGGGGTATATTTCGGAACATTTGCACCATGTCATGTAGGACATCTTGAACAGATTATTCGCGCAAAACGTGAGAATAAAAATGCACTTGTCATCGTTTCTGGTTATGATGATGACAGAGGAGATAAAGCAGGAATGAGCTTGATGAATCGTGTGAAGGCAATGCGTGAACTGCTAAAGGACGATGAAAATGTAACCGTGGTCACACTCGATGAAACGAATATTCCAAGGTATCCGGCTGGATGGGCACCATGGCTTGATTTATTACGAGATAAGATTCAGTCACAAGCAGTAAGCCTAGATTTACCGATGGAATCTGTAACGTTTTATGTGGGAGAAGAGGAGTATATTGAACCACTGGATACATATTTCACGGAAGCGTTTCTAGAAAGTGAGATACAAATTACAAAGGTAGATCGCAGAATTACCGGTATCAGCGGAACGTCGATACGTGAGAATCCGATATTAAACTGGGATTTTGTAACGCGCCCTTTCCGAAGATTCTTCGTTAAAAATATATTGGTAATCGGAACGGCAAGTACAGGAAAGACAACGCTCGTGAGAGACTTGGCAAGACGCTATTCAACCTCATATTCTTTGGAATATTCAAGGGAGTATCAGACAACAAGACAAGTCCGCGATGATGAACTGGATATAAAGGACTTACACACAATTGGAATCGGTCAGTTTGAGCTGAACCGTAAACACATTCATTCTCCAGGAACGCGTAAAGTATTCTTCGCAGATACAGATGTGATGACGACGAAGCTTTATACGAAACTCTATGCACCTAAAGAAGATTATGAGAAGATTGCACCCGTATTTGATTACTATATCTCACTTCAGACATGGGCGCTGATTATCGTATTACCACCAACAACGAATTATGTAGATGACGGTTTCAGAGATATGTCGATGGCAGACGAAAAGGCACGCCTTGATATGCATCAAATGTTTCTGGATGAAATTGAATATCATGGCCTGGAAGATAAGATGGTCGTATTAAAAGGGAACAGTTTCCAGGAGAAGTACGAAGAAGCACACCGTCTTGTTGACGCAATACTTGCAGATGGCAAAGATAACTAAGGAGATGGGATATGTTTTTAGTTAAGGACTTTAGAGGTTTCACAACTTATGAGAAAGTGTTCTTCGGTTTATTCATGCTCGTACAAGTAGCGATACTGGTTTACTTCAGAATCGTAGATGGTACGACAGACTGGCTGAATGTAGTAGCGAGTGTATCAGGAATTCTTTGTGTAATTATGAGTGCGAAAGGAAGGCTTTCTACATTCTTCTACGGACTCATACAAGTGGCATCATACGGATATATTAGTTATATGCATAAATATTACGGTGAAGTCGGATTACAAGTGGTCTTTGGAATCTTCCAGTTTGTAGGACTATACTTCTGGATACGTAACATGCACTCAGATCATTTAACAGATGATCCGAACGTACAGGAAGTAGATTCACGTGGACTAGATGTAAAAGGATGGGGCATTACAGCTATTATCACTGCAGCCATCTATAGTCTGGTAGTCTACCTGCTTGTTTCAAGAACAGATGCAAATCAACCGTTTGTTGATGGAATAGCGACAAGCTTAAGCTTAGTCGGACAGACATTGATGACATTACGTTATAAAGAACAATGGCTGTTCTGGATTCTGATCAATATCGTATCAATCTTCTTATGGGCACGCGGCATGTTCCAGAATGGCACAATTGACGCAGCCGGCGTAACGATGGTTGTGATGTGGATCGGATTCTTGATTAACAGTGTATATGGCTATTACTACTGGAAGAAATTACAGCACGTTAATGTTGAAAATAGATAATATGAAGACTGGCGATTGCTGGTCTTTTTGTGTAGGAATAGAGGAGCTGATGAATCAATTTAATGGCAATAATTATGTTCATCTTGGCTCGTAAAATAAAAACATGAGCCAAGATGGCAGTATGAGGAGTAGGATGCACTTCAAGATGGCTCGTAAAAAATAAACATGAGCCAAGAAGAGGGGTTGGAAGTGATGAATCTGCTTAAGTTGGCTCATAAAAAATAAACATGAGCCAAGAAGAGGGGTTAGAAGTGATGAATCTGCTTAAGATGGCTCATAAAAAATAAACATGAGCCAAGAAGAGGGGTTGGAAGTGATGAATCTGCACAAGATGGCTCATAAAAAATAAACATGAGCCACCTTGGCATGTGCAACCAAGCAACTGCTCTCAACGTGGCACGTAAAAATAAAACACGTGCCACGTTGAATAATTAGTATGCAGGTATATCATGATTTAAAGATTTTCAACTATCTTTTAATAAAAGATAGTTGACGTATGAATAAAAATATACTATCTTACATTATAAGATAGCTATCTAATGTTAGGAGTAAAAAGATGTCAATTCATGATCAAATGATGAAAGGATTACTGGATGGGGCGATTCTAGGTTTAATTTCTCAAGGCGAAACTTACGGTTATGAAATACTAGAGAAGCTGAAAGAAAATGATTTTCCTGAAATTAGCGATGGAAGTATTTATCCTGTCTTATTAAGACTTGATAAAAAAGGTTATGTATCAACCAGAATGATAAAGTCTGATACTGGTGGCCCGAAACGTAAATATTATTCTATTACGGATGAAGGTTTAGAAGAGCTGAAATTATTTAATGAAAAATGGTTATCGTTAAATGAAGGCATGAATAATTTGATGAGGAGTGTTAATAATGTTGAGTAATGAAGCAGAGCATTTTCTATTACAGTTACGTTTGGAACTGATGTCTCGAGGTAAAAAAGATGAAGATATTGAAAGTATAGAAGAGGAATTGAGAGATCATCTAATTGAAGCTGAATCTCGAGGCGATAGTATTGAAAGTGTAACAGGTGGATCTGTTGATGAATATATAAAAAGCATATCTAATGAATTACCATTTGATAAAAATTTAATTAGTTTTATGTTTATGATTTTAATAGGTAGTTTACTTTTAACGATAATTCCCGATTTGGTAAGGGGAGATTATGAATTGTCATTATATAGATTATTTTACTATTTGACTATTACATTTGTTGGTTTACCATTAACAATATTCATAATGAAATCAATTTTGAAAAAATATGGTGACCACAAAAAATCATATATATTATTTGGTATTTACTTTATGATTACAACAGCTATATTTGTAGGAACAGAATTCATTTTAAAAAACATTGATAGTCCTATCGTATTAAAATTAGATAATAGCACTAGTTTCTATATTGGATTATCACTTACAATTATATATATCATCGTTTGTATTATATTTAAACAATTCTATTTAATTGCAGTAGTATTATATCTTGTTTTTCCTGATCTGGTTGCAAAGTTATTAACATCGAAATCACCTAATAGTGAAGAATTTATAACAATATCAACTATAACATTTACTATTCTTAATTTTGTTATAATAATAGCAGTAATCCTTTTCTTTAAAAAAACATTCGATAAGGAGAAAAAGAATGCAGATCATTAATAATCCAAAACAGTTGGAAATTCTTAATATTTTATTTTCAAAAGGTAAATCATTAAAAGTAAAATTTCAAGAGATTATGAACGTTATCTCACAATAAAGTCAATCAGGAGTTTACAATGTACAAATATATTTTATGTGATTTAGATAATACGATCCTCGATTTCAAAAAAGGTGAAGAAACTGCGATTAGGCGTGTGTTTGAGTCGGAAGGTATGACTTTTTCTGATGAATTATACGCACGTTATCATGATATTAATGTCGGGCTTTGGCGTGAGCTTGAAGCGGGTAGAGTTGATAAGCGTCATGTACTGACACATCGCTTTAAAATTTTCTTTAAGACGCTTGGTATTGATGTGGACGGTGCAGTGAAGGAACAGATTTTTAGAGAGCATATTAATAACAGCCATGTGCTTGTGGATGGCGCATTGCAGTTTCTGGATTATTTGAAGCGTAAGGGCTACATCCTTTGTACTGCAACTAATGGTGTGTTCTATACCCAGATGAAGCGCATGAAAGATGCCGGTATTCTGGAATATTTCACGCATCACTTTATATCTGAGGAGATTGGCTATGAAAAGCCTCATCACAATTTCTTTAAACATTGTATCGAAATACTTGAAGTCAAAGATTTATCGGAAGTTCTGATGATTGGAGATACATATACGTCAGATATCATCGGGGCACATCAATTCGGGATAGATAGCTGCTACTATGGCGTAAAACAAGTAGATGCCACGTATCGCATTGAAGAATTAGAAGAAATTAAGAATATCTTATAAGGGGAGATAGCGATGTTTGAGATTAGAAGTATCAATATTAATGATGCTGAAGGGATTCTTGAGTATTGCAAGATTGTTGGCGGGGAAACAGATAATCTATTGTTCGGCAGTGAAGGACTAGGTTTCTCGGTTGAAACAGAACGTACGATTATAGAGAATATTGCAGCGAAAGAGAAGGATATTATGCTTGTTGCAATGGATGAGGATAACGTTGTAGGTATTGGAAATATAATGGGAAATGGTCGTATGAGAATAGAACATCAAGCACGACTTGCAATATCTGTGCGTAAAGATTACTGGGGACAAGGCGTTGGAAGCCGAATGATGCAAGCATTGATTGATTTTGCGAAAGAAAGGTCAATCGAAATTATTACACTTGAAGTTTATCATGACAATGAATCAGCGATAAACTTGTATCAGAAGTTCGGTTTTAAAGAAATCGGTTATTTTAAGAATTATTCTAAAGTGAATGATGAATATAAAGATGCTGTATTGATGAATCTATATCTTTAAATTACTGTAGTTTGTGAATGTCCAGATAGCGGTCACTCATACAAACTTAAACCTCATCCTCGAGTTCATTCTGCTTTACATCAAGCGCTATATTCCCTATTATCTAATTGAAAGAAGGGATAATATGAATAAAGAACAATTAAAAGCACAGATTATAGAAGCGCATAATTTTCGCTTCGCTACGAAAGTATTCGATAAGGATAAACCTGTTGACGAAAGTGATATGAAATTTATTTTAGAAGTGGGTCGATTAAGTCCATCTTCTATCGGATTAGAGCCGTGGCGCTTCGTAATTCTAGAAAATGAAGCGGTAAAAGAAGAGATTAAACAGGTGGGCTGGGGCGCAGCGAAAGGTCAGTTAGATACTGCGAGTCACTTTGTTTTAATTTTGGCGAAACGTAATGCACGATATGATTCAGAACTGTTTAAAAATCATTTCGGGCCACGTGTAAACAATGATGAGATCCTACAGAAGATGATCCGCATTTACGAAAGTTTCCAGACGACAGATATTGATGTTGCAAATGATGAACGTACATTATTTGACTGGGCAGGTAAACAGACATATATCGCATTAGGTAATATGATGACAGCAGCAGCAGAAATCGGTATCGATTCATGTCCGATTGAAGGATTTAACTATGAAGCGGTTAACGATATATTAGCTAAACATGGCGTGATGAACCCTGAAGAAGAGGGGATCTCAGTTATGGTGGCTTTCGGTTATCGTGCACAAGGTCCAAAACGTCCGAAAGCACGTCGTCCATACGATGATGTAGTTAGTCGTTTTTAATTGTTAATTTAATGTAAATAAATACGTCAATCTTTAAGAAATCTTAACATCGCACTGCGTATATTGATGTTAAGATATAGATGTCTTAGATTTATTAATGAAGAGGTGTCTATATGTTTAGAGATATGGCGTTTTATATTTTCGGTGGTACACTTGACCCATTTTTTCAATTGTTCGTGTTTGAGCCGATTGTCATCACGATTATCGCTTTAATTGCTGCAATAATTACAAAGAAAGCATGGACGATGGCGCTTGTTATTATTGTGCTGAACATTATCGACAATGCAATCGATGTGAATTACTTGTATGGTGCTGAAGGTATCGGTTCGATTTTATATCATAATGTAACATTCTTCTTTATGAACTTCTTCTCGATGTTCTATGAATTTCTATTAAGCTTTATTATTGCGGGCTTACCGTTTATGCATAAAAGGTTCGGAATCGCATAATAAAAATGGGTGAGAGATATTTCTCTCGCCCATTTTTATTGTTCATGCATCTTTTTGTACTGTTTTCCTTTGGAGATATAACGTTCAATATTCGCGGCCATTTCCGCTTTATCTTCTTCTGTCAGCTCTCGAATGACTTTAGCCGGGCGTCCGAATGCTAATGTATTCGGTGGAATCCTCTTCCCGGGCGGAACAAGAGAACCAGCACCAATAAATGCGTTTTCGCCAATTTCAGCCCCATCAAGAATGGTAGAGTCCATCCCGATCAATGCATTTTTACGAATAATTGGTGAATGAAGAGTGACGCGGTGACCGATTGTTACGTTGTCTTCGATAATAAGTGGTTTTCCACCTGACTGGTGTAAACAACATAAATCCTGTACATTTGTTCCGTTACCGATAGATACAGGTGCTACATCTCCTCGAATTACTGTGCCATACCATATTGTAGCGTCACGCCCGACTGTAACATCTCCTGTAACTACAGCATTTGGAGCTACAAACGCTGAGTCATCGAGTTGAGGAAGCTTACCATCATATTCATATAACATACATTTCCCTCCATGAAATAAAATTATTTGGTATAATAATTTTATCATTAATAACAAGTAGTATGAAATATAAAGGAGCATCATTATGTGGAAGTGGGAAACAGAGGGAACACCAAAAGGGGTTGTCGTCATCGTACATAATTTACTTGAACATCATGGACGTTACGCATGGTTTATAACGAGGTTGCGTAGAGATGGGTATCATGTGATTATGGGAGACCTTCCAGGCCAGGGACAAACATCGCGTGTGAACCGTGGGCATATCGAATCGTTCGATGTTTATGGTGAAAAAGTATTGGAATGGATAGAGGTCGCAGAAGAATATCATATGCCGGTGTTCTTGATAGGTGTGGGTTTAGGCGGACTCATCGTAACAAATCTTCTGGAGAACGTTGATTTAAAATTAGAAGGCGTAGTATTATTATCTCCATTATTTGGATTTCAAAATACAGTGACGACACGTAAGAATTTCCTGGTATCTGGTCTGAGTTCAATTTCGAAGGAAGCAAAGTTCGATATGAATATCCCGCTTGAGGACTTGACGCGTGTACAGGCGAATATTGATGAACTGAAAAAAGATACATTAATGGTACAGAAAGTAAGCTTTAATCTATATAAATCGATTATCGAATCTATGAAAGCAACAATGGAACATATTCATAAGATCGGGGATGTACCGTTGATGATTATGTTCAGTGATGCAGATAGGGTTGCAGATGTTGATCAAATTAAATTGTTTACTAAAGAGGTTAAGACATCAGAAATCTACATTAAAAACTGGCGTACGCTATACCACGAACTGCATAACGAACCAGAACGTGATAACGTCTTATACTATGTCGAATCATTTATGAATAACAGGATGAATTATATAGGATTGATTACAGAAGATTCGGGTATACAGTAAGATATGTTTGATGTGAGGTGGGAATATGTCTAAATATAAACATGAAGTGAGTGATATGGTATTACTGAACGAACTTCAACAGGAGATTGATGAAATATTTGATCTCATCAGTGATAATTTTAATTTATCGAAAGAAGAATATATTGTTATGGTTACATTATGGGAGAAAGGTCCAATGCCGATGAAGGCTCTGGATGAATACTTAAATATTAAACCCTATAAACGCACGCGCTTTTATAATACGTTAGTTGAAAATGGCTGGATAAAAAAGGTGCGTCCAGCAGACGATGAACGTACGGTCATGATTTATTATAACGAAGAAAAACTTCCGATAAAGGAAGAGATTGTCAACTGTGCGTGTGAGTCTCTTAAAGGAAAAAAAGAACAGATGAAGGCACACTTTGATGCAATTATGGAAATATGCGGATAAAAAAACGTTGATCAGAAGATCAGCGTTTTTCTATTGCGCATATAAATGGCGGATTGTTTTTCTGATTAATAAATTCATACTTAAAGATATGAGCATCTTCTTGATTGAATTGTTGCAGATAGTTTAATACAACCTCTTTTTCAATCTGACCTTCAGCATGCCCTGGATATATGACTAATATGATGATGCCTTCTTTTTCCAGTATAGAAAATATGCGCTCAATGGCCTGAATTGTTGTCTGTGGCAATGTTACGATCGATTTATCTCCTTTAGGTAGGTAGCCTAAGTTGAAGATTGAAAGACGTACAGGAGAATCGACGTAATCCAGAACGTTTTGATGCCCATCCAAGTGGTATTGAATATTATTGAATGCTGCTGTTTTATCCTTTGTATTATTAATCGCTGACTGCTGTATATCAAATGCATGGATAACGCCAGTGCCCTGGAGCTGCTGTGCTAGATAGAGCGTATCGTTGCCATTACCGCACGTCGCATCGATTACTGTTGCGCCTTGTTCGATATATGTGTCGATAAGTTTTCTTGCAAATGGAAGGATGCCGAGTGCTTTCATTGTTCAATCCCAAAATATTTACCTTGATAACTGTCACGTTTTTTCAGTTCGTCATCAATGCCGTTTAACACTTCCCACTTGTTTACGCTCCACATTGGTCCAATCATTAAATCGATTGGACCATCCCCTGTTATGCGATGGATAATCATTTCCTCTGGGAGTATTTCAAGCTGATCCGCAACGAGTTTTACGTATGTTTCCTGATCCATAAATTCAAGCATTCCTTTTTCATACTGCTTGACCATCGGCGTCCCTTTTAATAGATGAAGCAGGTGAATCTTAATACCTTGAACGTCCATCTGTGAAACAACGCGTGCCGTTTCCATCATCATATCATAATCTTCAAGCGGCAGACCGTTAATAATGTGCGTACAAATGTTAATATTATGTTTACGTAGTTTAGCGACGCCGTCATAGTAACATTGCATGTCGTGGGCGCGATTGATAATATTAGAAGTCTTCTCATGAACGGTCTGCAGTCCAAGTTCGACCCAAAGGTAAGTACGCTCATTCAGTTCTGCTAAATATTCAACAACATCATCCGGCAAGCAGTCTGGTCGTGTAGCGATTGACAAGCCGACAACACCGGGAATTGCAAGTGCCGCTTCGTATTTTTCCTTTAACACTTCAAGTGGTGCGTGTGTATTGGTAAATGCCTGGAAGTAAGCGATATATTCACCATCCTGCCATTTCTCGTGCATCTTATTCTTGATCTTTTCAAACTGAACTGGAATCGGATCTACACGATCTCCAGCAAAGTCACCGCTTCCAGCAGCAGAGCAGAACGTACAACCGCCAAATGCGACAGTGCCGTCTCTATTCGGACAGTCAAAGCCACCTTCCAGCGCAACTTTAAATATTTTCTTGCCAAATTTATTGCGGAGATGGTAGTTCCATGTATGGTATCTTTTTTCATCAAATGCATATTTAAATGGTTTCATAATCTTCCCTCTTTCTTAATATATGGATTTTAACATATAATAGAGTTGTTTGGGATAAATTAATATAGAAGGTGAGGTAAATTAATGAAAATGCCAAAAATTGTGTGGCTGCTTGTTATCGGTATGGCCGTGAACGTTACAGGAGCAAGCTTAATCTGGCCACTGAATACAATTTATCTACATAATGAACTCGGTAAAAGCTTAAGTCTTGCAGGATTTGTCTTGATGCTTAATTCTGGTGCATCCGTTCTTGGTAATTTATTAGGGGGCACATTGTTCGATAAGATAGGAGGATACCGCTCAATCTTGATTGGTATCGTTATTTCAGCAATCAGCCTTCTCGGCATTATATTCTTACATGGCTGGCCTTGGTACGCGGTATGGCTCGTTATACTTGGCTTTGGCTCAGGTATCGTCTTTCCTTCCATCTATGCGATGGCAGGTAGCGCATGGCCTGAAGGGGGGCGCAAAACATTTAATGCAATCTATATCTCTCAAAACCTTGGTGTGGCGCTTGGAGCGGCATTAGGTGGATTTATCGCTGACCTTAGTTTCACGTATATCTTCATTCTGAACTTCTTGATGTATGCGGTCTTCTTCTTTATCGCATTCTTCGGTTATCGTTCAGCTGAACCGATTGCCGCGGGTAGCAATGTGATGCGTGACGTCGGAAACATTAAAGACAAAACTAAATTCAACGCACTGTTAATGGTCTGTACAGCCTACTGTTTGTGCTGGATTGGATACGTGCAATGGCAGTCGACGATTTCAAGTTATACGCAGGACTTAGGCATACCGCTTAAAGCATATAGCTCATTATGGGCAATGAATGGTGTGCTGATTATTGCTGGCCAGCCACTGATTGCTCCTATTATCAATCGACTGTCAACACGTATAAAAACGCAGATTGCTATTGGATTTGTCATCTTTATCGTATCGTATATTGTGACAAGCTTTGCCGATACATTTCTTATGTTTATGCTTGGAATGGTGATATTAACAATCGGTGAGATGTTTGTGTGGCCGGCAGTTCCGACTATTGCGAATATGCTTGCACCGAAAGGACGAACAGGCGTCTATCAAGGCATCGTCAATTCAACTGCAACATTAGGTCGTGCAATTGGGCCGTTGCTTGGTGGGTTCTTAGTCGATGCATATAATATGGATATTATGTTTACAGCGATGATTGTCTTTATCGCAATCGGCTTTTTCTTCCTCTTCGTATTTGACCGCAAGATCAATCTCTATGAATAAGAGTAAAGATACACTGATTTTTTAAAATATTTTCATAATTCAAAATAATGGTGTGAAATTAAAAAATGTAACTTTTTCTGAAAGGGTTGCGCAAATATAAAATAACCCTTATTATAGATTTAACTAGAGTAGTAACGTGAATCGTTTTCAAGGAAGCCAGTGGGTGCTGTGAACTGGTAAACGTGAAATGTGAACTTGCTGGGGTTTAAACTGAATCAACTAAAGCTGCACTATTAAAGTGAATTGCGGGTGGTACCGCGGTTGTCTATATGACAGTCGTCCCTATTTTTGGGATGACTGTCTTTTTATTTTAAAGGAGGAATCATAATGAGCTTTAATCATCAAACAATTGAGAAGAAATGGCAGAAGTACTGGTTAAATAACCATACATTTAAAACGACTGAAGACAAGGATAAGAATTTCTATGCATTGGATATGTTCCCATATCCATCAGGTGCTGGTCTTCACGTTGGACATCCTGAAGGTTATACAGCAACGGATATCATTTCTCGTTTTAAGCGTATGCAAGGTTATAACGTATTACATCCAATGGGATGGGACGCGTTCGGACTGCCAGCAGAGCAATATGCAATCGATACAGGGAATGATCCGGCAGAATTCACCGAGAAGAATATTGCGACATTCAAACGTCAAATTCAAGAACTTGGCTTCAGCTATGACTGGGAGCGTGAAATTAATACGACAGACCCAGAATATTATAAATGGACACAGTGGATCTTCATACAGCTGTATAAAAAAGGTTTAGCATATGTGGATGAAGTAGCAGTAAACTGGTGCCCTGCACTCGGTACCGTATTATCGAATGAAGAAGTAATTGATGGTGTATCAGAGCGTGGTGGACATCCTGTTATTCGTAAACCAATGCGTCAGTGGGTCCTTAAAATCACTGAATATGCAGATCGTTTACTAGAAGATCTAGAAGAGCTGGACTGGCCGGAATCTCTAAAAGATATGCAGCGTAATTGGATTGGTCGTTCAGAAGGTGCCGAAGTTGCTTTCGAAGTTGAAAATTCAGAACATACATTTAAAGTATTTACAACACGTCCAGACACAATTTACGGTGCGACATATGCCGTATTATCACCTGAGCATGAATTAGTTGCGGCAATTACATCAGAAGAACAAGCAGAAGCGGTAAAAGCATATCAGGAACAGGCAGCAAGAAAATCTGACCTGGAACGTACGGATCTTGCGAAAGACAAGACTGGGGTCTTTACAGGAAGCTATGCAGTCAATCCATTCAACGGTGAACGTATGCCGATCTGGATTTCTGATTACGTATTAGCATCATATGGAACAGGTGCTATTATGGCAGTACCCGCACACGATGAGCGTGACTTTGAGTTTGCAAATCAGTTCGGATTAGACATTAAACCAGTGATTGAAGGTGGCGATAACACGTCAGCTTACACAGGTGATGGTGTTCATATCAACTCAGGAGAACTTGATGGCCTGAACAAAGAGGAAGGAATCAGACGTGCAATCGAGCTATTAGAAGCTAAAGGTATCGGTGAAAAGAAAGTATCTTACAAACTACGTGACTGGTTATTCTCTCGTCAACGTTACTGGGGTGAACCAATTCCTGTAATTACATGGGAAGATGGTTCAATGACGACTGTACCTGAAGAAGAACTGCCACTCATGCTGCCGAAGACAGAACACATCAAGCCATCAGGGACAGGGGAATCACCACTTGCGAATATTGATGAATTTGTCAATGTCACAGATCCTGTAACAGGGATGAAAGGACGCCGTGAGACGAACACGATGCCACAATGGGCCGGCAGCTGCTGGTATTACTTGCGTTATATCGATCCGAAAAATTCTGACATGATTGCAGATCCTGAGCTTCTTAAGAAATGGTTGCCAGTAGATTTATATATCGGTGGTGCAGAACACGCCGTGCTTCATTTACTCTATGCACGTTTCTGGCATAAGGTATTGTACGATCTAGGCGTTGTACACACGAAAGAACCATTCCAGAAACTATTCAACCAAGGGATGATTCTCGGTGAAGGAAACGAGAAGATGAGTAAATCAAAAGGAAATGTCGTGAACCCGGATGACGTCGTTGCAAGTCACGGAGCAGACACACTGCGTCTATACGAAATGTTCATGGGACCACTAGATGCATCAATTGCCTGGAGTACAAATGGGTTAGACGGTGCAAGACGATTCTTAGACCGTGTGTATCGCCTGCTTGTAAATGAAGATGGCACACTCACTGAGAAGATTACAGAACAACCAGTAGAAGCTATGGATAAAGTGTATCATCAAACTGTGAAGAAAGTGACAGATGACTATGAAACATTAGGCTTCAATACAGCAATCTCACAGATGATGGTATTTATCAATGAAGGATACAAAGCAGAGCAATTAAACATCGACCATATCCGTGGATTCGTGAAGTTATTGAATCCGATTGCACCACACATCACAGAAGAACTTTGGGAAAAACTTGGCGGTACGGAATCAATAACGTATGAAGCATGGCCGGTATATGACGAAAGTAAGCTTGTGGACAGCGAAGTTGAGATCGTAATTCAAGTGAACGGTAAGCTTAAACAAAAAGCAACAATCGCGAAAGATATGGATAAAGCAGAAATGGAGACATTCGCGTTATCACTTGAAGCGGTGCAGACAGCGATTGAAGGCAAAACAGTAAGAAAAGTAATCGCCGTACCAAATAAACTTGTCAATATCGTGGCGAACTAGGAGGACCTATGCTAGAAATCAGTAGTAAAGCATTTATCGACAAACTGCAGCATGAGCCGCTGAACATCATCGATATACGAGAAGACTTCGAAGTACAGATGGGAATGCTGGAAGGTGCAGTGCATATCCCGATGAATACAATACCTGAACATCTGAACGAACTTGATAGTGATAAAACGTATTATATCGTCTGTGCACATGGTGTTAGAAGTGAACATGTCACACAGTATTTATCAGAACAAAATTATAAAGTGGTGAATGTTCAAGGTGGCATGGCGGAAATAGCAGGATTATAAAGTTAAAAAGGATTGAAGCGAAATGCTTCAATCCTTTTCTTTATCTTACGCTTGACCAAACACGCGTGTGACAACTTGATAGACGGTGTCACATGCACAGTCACTTCGATAAAATCAAAAAGATGCCAGAAACAAAGAACGTTTCCCAGGCATCTTTTCGTGATTTTACTCGTGACTAAACACACATGTGACAACCTTATCTGCAACTCAATCCTGCGATGTACCCGGTAACAAGAGCGCTCGTAATGTTATAGCCGCCTGTATATCCATGAATATCTAATACTTCACCGCAGAAATACAGGTTGCCGTGCAGCTTCGACTGCATCGTTGCAGGACCGACCTCTTTCACGGATACGCCGCCGCCTGTGACGAATGCTTTTTCTATTGATTGTGTACCGTTTACTGGGAACTTAAATCCTTTCAGTAGTTCGCAAAACTGTTCTACCGCTTCTTTCTTTAAGTGATGGCCGTTATCTTCCAGGTTCAGTCCAGCTTGTTCTAGTAAGAATAATAAATAGCGTTCAGATACGAGTCCTTTTAAGCTGTTTTTAATAGCTTTATCTTTATTCGTATCGATCATTTTTGTGATTCTGTTTTTCAGCGTGCCGATACTTTCTTGTGGAAAACAGTCGATCATCATTGTAATGTCCTGTTTCTTCTGGCTCTTTTGTTCTTTATATACAAACTGTGAGCAGCGTAATGCGGCAGGGCCGGAGATACCGAAATGTGTAAATATCATATCCATCTGATGTGTGATGCGTGGTTTGCCGTTCTTACGCAGGACGCTGAGTGCAACATCACGCAAGCTTAATCCTTGCAGCGTCTTTGCTTTAATGAATGGCGCGTTCGAAATTATGGGTACTTCAGTAGGGAAGAGTTCTGTAATGGTATGTCCTGCCTGTTTCGCAAATTCATATCCGTCTCCTGTTGATCCCGTATGCGGTACGCTTTTTCCTCCTGTTGCGATAATAACATTATCAGCATAGATTTCAGTGTCGTCTTCAAGCCTGACCCCTTTAACCGTGTCCTGCACGAGAAGGGATGCGACCTTCTGGTTCGTGCGGATATCGACGTTATTTTTGACGAGCTGTTGTTTCAGGGCGTTAACTACGTCCTTCGCATTATCAGACACTGGGAACATGCGGCCGTGATCTTCTTCCTTTAAGTGGACGCCGAGGTTCTCAAAGTAATCGATAATGGCGAAGTTATCAAATGTATTGAATGCACTATAGAGAAACTTTCCGTTTCCTGGTAAGTGCTGTATCAGCTCTTCGTGAGAAACGCGGTTTGTAACGTTACAGCGTCCGCCACCAGAAATCTGGAGTTTACGTCCTAATTTATCTTTCTTATCAATTAAGAGAACGGATTTCCCATTTTCTGATGCGCTGATTGCAGCCATCAGGCCACTTGGTCCGCCTCCGATAACTATGGTATTAAACATATTTGACCTCCTATTTCTAAATATTATACATTTATTTTATGGTAAAATATATGAATTCAGTAGTTAATATTTTTGAATGGTGTTATGATAATAAACATTCAAATAATAGAAAATATATAAAGATAGGGATGAACATATGTCACAAGGGAATTCGCTTGTCAGAAGTACTTTCATATTGACAGCAAGCATTTTTATTACGAAGATTTTAGGGATTCTTTACATTATTCCGTTCTATGCAATTATCGGTGGTGAAGCGAACTTATCACCATATAATATGGCATACCCCCCATATACGGTAATGCTTGTCATTTCAGCAGGTGGGGTGCCACTAGCCGTTGCGAAGTATGTATCAAAATATAATGCAGTAGGGGCGTATAAGGTCAGCTATAAATTATATAAGTCATCACTTGTCGTGATGGGAATCACCGGATTACTTGGTTTTTTAATATTGTATATGATCAGTCCGCTGATTGCTGAGGCTTCTGTATCAAAGGCTGATGGCACGTGGAGTGTGGAACAGATTACGGAGATTATCCGCGTTGTATCATTCGCGGTCATCTTTATTCCATTTCTAGCGACGTGGCGCGGCATCTTTCAAGGATATGATTCCATGGGACCGACCGCTGTTTCTACGGTAATAGAACAGATTGCACGTATCGCATTCTTATTGATCGGCTCTTATCTTGTATTAAATGTTATGCATAAATCTGTGCTGCTTGCAAATGAGATTGCTGTATTTGCTGCAGCAGTAGGTGCATTCAGTGCAATTTTAACGTTATGGTATTATTGGAGAAAACGTCGTCCTTTCATTTCTGAGATGGTGAATAACGATACGACAGAAACAGATGTATCATATAAAGCGATGTATAAGGAGATTCTTCTATATAGTATTCCGTTTGTTATCGTCAGTCTCTGTATTCCACTCTACCAGATTATTGATCAGTTTACGCATAACCGTGCATTAACAGCTGCTGGTGTGCCAGGTGAAACGCATGATATGCTGTTAACGATGCTTAATACGACGACAAATAAGCTCGTTATGATACCGACGTCACTTGCAGCAGGGTTTGCAATTAGTCTTGTTCCTTCGATTACGAGAACGCATGCGTCTGGACAGATACGTGAGATGCATCATCAGATTAAGACTTCTCTCGGTGTGCTGATGTTTTTAACAGTGCCTGCTTCGCTAGGTATCATGATTCTTGCAACACCGTTATACACGGTATTCTATAGCTACAATGTGGTGGCGAGTCATCTGCTGTTCTATTATGCACCTGTCGCTATCCTGCTTGCATTGGTCAGTGTGTCATCTGCGATGCTTCAAGGTATCGATAAACAAGCGTTGACTGTATATATCGTTGTTGCATCACTCTTGGTAAAGCTTGTGATCAATTTTCCGCTCATCTATCTGTTCCATACAGAGGGTGCTGTCCTTGCGACTGCAATTGCACTGACGGTCAATATATTATGTAATTTCTATGTCATTAAGAAACATGCTGGATTTAAGTTCAGAACGACTTATAAGCAGATGCTGCAGATCTTGCTTTACAGCTTGATCATGGTCGTTATCGTAGAGATTGCTGTATTGATTATGATCCAATTTCTTGATGTGAGCCAGAAATTTGATGCATTAATCATTTTGGTTATCGGTGCTCTGATCGGTGGCATGGTCTATGCATATCTATCGATGAAATCTCGTTTAGCAGATGCGTTCTTTGGTTCACGCATACAAATTTTGAGAGAGAAGTTCGGGCGATGAGATTAGATAAATTTCTCGGGAACCATGGATTTGGTACACGTAAGGAAGTGAAGCTACTTGTCAAACGTGGTGCAGTGAAGATAAATGACGTTTTAGTCAAGAAGGCGGATATCAAAATTGTACCGGAGAATGACACTGTTACAGTTTATGATGAAGCAGTTGTGTATGAACCTTTTGTCTATATTATGCTGAACAAGCCGGCAGGATACATTTCAAGTACGAAAGATTACAAAGATGAAACCGTACTTGAACTCATTGACGGATTGGAACATTACGATCTGCATCCGGTCGGCAGGCTGGATAAAGATACAGAAGGCTTATTGATACTAACGAATGACGGTCAATTTTCTCATGATGTACTGAGCCCTAGAAAGCATGTGAATAAGACGTATTTTGCACGTGTTGACGGCTATGTAACAGATGAGACCGTAGAGTTATTTAAAGCAGGTGTTACCTTGGACGATGGCTATAAAGCGATGCCTGCTGAACTTCAGATTGTAAGAGCAGGAGAGATTTCAGAAATCGAGCTTGTCATTCAGGAGGGAAAGTTTCATCAAGTAAAACGAATGTTTAAAGCTGTAGATATGACCGTAATCTATTTGAAGCGTATTAAGATGGGCGGATTACCTTTAGATGAAAGTTTAGCGCCAGGTGCATATCGTAAACTGACACTTGAAGAAATAAATTTCGTGAAAATGTAAGTCATATGTTTAACATGTTTCTGCTAGGGTATAGATAAAGTACAAATTAAACAAAGAGGTGTTATGATTATGGCTAATAACAATAAAGCAGGTTTATTAAGAGCAGCATTAGTTATCGGGGGAACTGCAGTAGCAGCAGTCCTATCAAAGAAAGAAAATAGAGACAAATTATTAGATGAGTATAATAAAGCGAAGCAAGACCCGAAAAGTTACGCAGATACTGCGAAAGAAAAAGCAACGAACTTACAGCAAGTAGCGAAAGAAGAAATTAACAAAGTAAAAGAAGATCCAGAAAGCTACAAAGCAAACTTAACACAAAAAGTTCAGGAAAAAGCAGCACCTTTAGCTGATAAGCTTTCAAAAAAAGATAGCGTCGAAGAAGAAAAGCAGAACTTCGATGACGAAGGTGGCGCAAACAATATCCATATCGTAACTGATAAAGATGTCGCTGATCAAAACCCTAATGCAGTAAGCAAAAATGATCTAAAATAATTTTGTTGTGAGAACACATCACTTGTGATGTGTTCTTTTTTTCAATATTCTGTATAATAGAACTGTTAATATGATAGGAGGAATTATTATGTGGAGAGAAAAAGTAGCACAATATGAAGACAAGATAATTGAAGACTTAACAGGACTTCTCAATATTCGCAGTGTTCGCGATGATAGTCTGGCAGATGAAGAGCATCCTGTTGGTCCTGGACCACGTGAGGCGCTAGATTACATGTACAAATTAGCACAGCGCGATGGATTCAATACGCATGATGTTGATCATATCGCTGGACGTATTGAAGCGGGTAAAGGAGAAAAAATCTTCGGTATCTTAGGGCATGTCGATGTTGTACCTGAAGGCAGTGGCTGGGATACAGATCCATTTAATGCAACGGTTACTGAAGACCGAATCATTGCACGTGGAACTTTAGATGATAAAGGACCGACAATTGCTGCTTACTATGCAGTGAAGATCTTAGAAGATATGCAAGTAGACTGGAAGAAACGTATACATATCATTATCGGTACGGATGAAGAATCAGAGTGGAAATGTACAGATCGCTATTTTGAAACTGAGCCGATGCCTGATTTAGGTATCGCACCTGACGCGGACTTTCCGTTAATCCATGGTGAAAAAGGGTTCTCATCATTTGATATCATTCAGACAAGTGATGAGGAAAGTGAAAAGACACCAGAAGTCGTATTGAAAGCTTTAAAATCAGGTGAACGTTACAATATGGTACCTGATCATGCTGAGGCGCAGTTAAGTGTCAATGAACAGATGGCATATGTTATACAGAGCTTTGAAGGATTCCTAAAGGACTACAGCCTTGAAGGAAAGCATTATGTAGATAATGGTCAGCTGAAATTAGAAATAGAAGGGAAATCTGTGCATGGTATGGAGCCGTTCAAAGGTATCAATGCAGGATTGTATTTAATCCACTTCTTAAATACGCTTGATCTGGATAAGAAAGCGAAAGCATTCGTGGCATTAGGTGATGATAAATTATTTGATTCTCACTTTGGAGAAAAGCTGGATGTTGCAATCGAGACAGAAGAATTAGGGAAGTTAACAACGAATATCGGTATCATCAGCTATACTGATGTGGATGGTGGTGTATATGGTGTCAACTTACGCTATCCTAATGGTTTTGAATTCGACCAAGAGATTGATAAACTTTCACAGACATTGGCACCATACTTTGAAATTGAAGTGACAAAACATCAAGTGCCGCATTATGTCGATAAAAACGATCCATTTGTAATGAAGCTACTACAAGCTTATCGCAATCAGACAGGGGATATGACAGAACCTTATACGATTGGTGGCGGAACGTATGCCCGTACAATGGAAAAAGGTGTTGCGTTTGGTGCTATGTTTAAAGATTCAGAAGATCTGATGCACCAGAAAAATGAATACATCACTAAAAAGCAATTATTCGATGCTACAGCAATTTATCTGGAAGCAATACATTCAGTTTGTGTAGAAGAGGCATAGTCAGCTTAAGTAAAAGTTCATCATATGACTTAAAGTAATACTTGAATTAATAGAGAAAAGGATATAAAATTTAAGTAAGACATTAATTTGATCGGAATGAATAAGGCAAGAGATTTTTTCTCGTGCCTTTTCTTTTTTCTTGAAACAGGAGGTGAAACACGTTGGAACATTTCTATCAGTTAGGCTGGACATTAGATTCCGCTGGCGGCGCATCTGGAGAAGCATATATGGCAGAACAAGACGGCAGAAAGCTTTTCTTAAAGCGTAACTCCTCTCCGTTTCTTGCTGCACTTTCTGCTGAAGGTATCGTACCGAAACTTGTATGGACGAAGAGAATAGAGACAGGTGAAGTTGTAACAGCACAGCACTGGAAGAATGGGCGAAGTCTGACGCACATGGAAATGAAATCCGAACGTGTTGCACTACTGCTGAAGAAGATTCATCGTTCGAAACCATTACTTAATATGCTCAAGCGACTTGAGATGAAACCGATGGATCCAGAGCTATTGCTTAATAAGATCAATTCCTCATTATCTCGCAATGTATTAACACATCATACTGTTCGTAAAGCACTGATCTATCTGGAAGAGCATATGCCGCAGTTAGAGCGCAAGTTCTATACAGTATGTCATGGGGATGTCAATCATAATAACTGGCTCTTATCAGATCAGGATGAACTCTTTCTTGTTGACTGGGAAGGTGCGATGATTGCAGATCCGGCGATAGATATCGGTATGATTCTTTATACTTATGGTGATACCATCGACTGGCAATCTTGGCTTGCAACTTATGGTATTGAATACACACTGGATCTGGAAAAGCGCATGAAGTGGTATACCATCATTCAGGCGATTGCAATGATTGAATGGTACGAAGAGAAGAGTCGCTATCATGATTTGAATGACTGGCTGAAATTTTTAGATGATGTATTAAATTTGAATCGTTTTATTTAAAGGAGTAGCACTATGAGAATGAGAAATAAACCGTGGGCTGAAGATTTTCTTCTGCAGCACGAGGATATTGTAAGTATCGACCTTGCTCGAAAAGATCACATCGTTGACTGGTTTGAACAAGTGCAGCCGATACATATCGAAGTCGGAAGCGGTATGGGCCGTTTTATTACGGAGATGGCTAAAGCGCACCCGGAGATTAATTATATTGGTATCGAACGTGATAAGAATGTCATGATTCGTATCGTAGAAAAAGCAGTGGAACAAAATATTAGAAACTTACGCCTTTTGACAGTAGATGCCGAAAAGCTGACAGAAATCTTTAATGCGGGTGAGATTGATAGAATCTATCTTAATTTCTCGGATCCATGGCCTAAAGTACGTCACGCAAAGCGCCGACTGACGCATGAGAATTTTCTTAAAGTTTATGAAACTATTTTAAATAAAGATGGTGAAATTCATTTCAAGACTGATAATCAGGCGTTATTTGAATATTCGATCGAGAGTATGAGCCATTACGGCATGAAGCTGAAAAATATTAATTTGAATCTGCATGATAATGAACCTGTTGATAATATTCGTACGGAATATGAAGATAAGTTCTCGAATAAAGGATTTAGAATTAATCGATTAGAAGCTCGATTTTAAGAAGCATTAGTAAGATGACTTTATAGCGCATCTTACTAATGTTTCTTTTTTTATTGTTACATTTCATGTAGACTATTATTAAGGAATTCGAATTAATAGGAGGAGATGTTATGGATTTTAATAGAGTGATTGACCGTAGTGCAACGAATGCAGTTGCTCATGAAATGCTGTCTAAAGTTTATCAGCGTAAAGATTTAACGCCGTTTTGGATAGCGGATATGGATATTGCTGTTCCAGAAACAATAATACATGCGTTACAGGAGCGATTAAGTCATCCGATATACGGCTATACAAACTGGAATAACGATCAGTTCTATCAGCCGGTTCGTCATTGGTACAAGACACGTTTTGATCTCAATGTATTAAAGCAGGATCTCGCATATGCCCCAAGTGTGTTATTCACAGTTACTGAAGTGATTCGCAGTGTAACAAATGAAGGGGATGGTGTTATCGTTAACATCCCCTCATATAATAACTTCTTAAATTTAATCAATGGAAATAAACGTATGATCGTTGGCTGTGACCTGTATGATGATGAAGATCAATATTCGATGGATTTTGTTCAGTTTGAATATTTATGTCAGATGCCTCAGAACAAAGTATTCCTGTTCTGTAATCCACATAATCCGACAGGTAAGGTGTTTACCGAAGAAGAGATTTTAAAGATCATCGAGATTTGTGAGAAGCATAATGTCTATATTATATCTGACGAAATTCATATGGACTTCGTTCGTCATGGTAAACATCAGTCACTGGTTAAGTATATGTCTCAGTATGACAAGATGGTTGTTACAACGTGTCTCGGGAAGACATTTAATATTTCAGGCATTCCTCATGCCTATTATATAACGAAGGACAGCTATATGCGTGAACTGCTGCAGACGAAGATAGGAAGTGTCTATGGTATAAGCTCTCCGAATATACTAGGGCTCACTGCAATTCGTACAGCTTATATGGAATGTGGCCCGTGGGTAGATGCACTTAATGAACATATTGAATCAAATATGATTAAAGTAGAGACATTCATTAACGAGCGATTGAGTGACGTCCTTGTATTCCGTAGACCACATAGTACGTTTCTTGCATGGATTAACTTTGAAGCGAGTGGGTTCAGTGAAATGGACGTTCAGGATGCGCTGCAGAATATCGGGCGTATCGCTGTAGGTATCGGGAACACCTATGAACTGACCGAGAGCACGCACTTCAGACTAAATGTTGCGTGTAGCGAAGAGAAGCTTGAACAGGGGTTAGCAGCAATAGAAAAAGCATTCTCATATTTAAAGGAGAATGCTGTAGATTAAAACGACTGAATTTCAAACACATCTATGAGTTCACCACTATAACAATCAGCGATAAATTCATAAGTCGTGGTCTTCGTATTGATCATCCCCCGATAGACGTGTGTGATAGATCCAAACTTATGAATCTTTTCAGGGGTATAGTTGATTGCTGAACCTGTTACATCCTTATATGCATGTTTCGTCTGGTCGAGTACCTTTTTAGGATGCTTCATTGTCATACGATCTTTCGACATATAAAGTAAAGCGATGATTACAGGAATGATAAGCAGATAACGTTTTTTCATAATATCCCTCCATTTATAAAATATTTTAACATAAAGGAGAACAATCATGACAAAGATAATGGAAACGATCAAAACATTAACAGAATTACATGGGGCACCTGGACATGAATATCAAGTGCGCGACTATTTAAAGGAAAGACTGACAGCATATGCAGATGAAGTACTGCAGGACGGGCTCGGTGGTGTGTATTTCTTAAAGAAGAGTGCAAATCCAGATGCCAAGAAAGTAATGATTGCTGCACATATGGATGAAGTTGGATTTATGGTGACACATATTACCGATAATGGCATGCTTAAGTTCACACCGCTTGGCGGATGGCCTGAAGATGTACTGCAGGCACAGCGCATGAAAGTATTAGCTCGAGATGGGAAAGAATATACTGGAATCATTGGAAGCCTGCCGAAACACTTCAGAACAGGAAATGAAGGGACACCACAAATTTCAGATATGATGCTGGATATCGGTGCTGAGAATAAAGAGATGGTCAATGAAATGGGGATAGCGCCCGGGGATACGATTGTACCTGAAGTTGAATTCAAGCAGTTAACGGATCATCGTTTCTTATGTAAAGCGTGGGATAATCGTTATGGATGTACCATAATTATAGATGTGATGGAAAGATTGAAGGACGTTGCGCTTCCTTTTGATCTATATATCGGGGCGAATGTGCAGGAAGAAGTAGGTTTACGTGGCGCAGGACCTGCAGCAAATATGATTCAGCCGGATGTTGCATTTGTTGTAGACTGTTCGCCCGCAAATGATATGGCTGGAAGCAGCAGCGATAATGGACGACTTGGAGCTGGCACGTTACTGAGAATCATCGACCGCACAATGATATTAAAGCCATCATTCAAGACATTGATGCAAGAAACATATGAAGCACATAATATCAATTACCAATATTATCAGTCTCCGGGTGGAACAGATGGGGGTCAGATTCATATTTCGAATGAAGGTGTGCCGACAGCGGTAGTAGGGGTCCCTGCACGTTATATTCATTCCAATCATACGATATTTGATATTCGTGATTATGAAGCGGCACGCGATGGTATGCTTGCGCTACTGAGTAAACTTGATGATGAAACGATTCAGTGTTTAAAACAGAATTAATCCGAGTAGTTCGGTAGCTATTTGTTGACTTAAATTATAAATAGTATAAAATAAAATTTATTCTGAGTAAATTGATATGAATAGGAGGATGGAAATGAAAAAATTATTTATAGTATTGACGGCGTTGTTATTTGTGCTTGCCGCATGTGGCAGCAGTGAAGAGGGTTCAAAGAAAGATGGTAAGACACTGACAGTGGGCACTGAAGGAACATATGCACCATTTACATACCATGACAAAGATGGAAAGTTAACGGGATATGATGTAGAAGTTACTGAAGCAGTAGCGAAAAAAGCGGGTTATAAGGTTAAGTTCGTTGAAACACAGTGGGATTCAATGTTCTCGGGATTAAATTCAGGGCGTTTTGATACGATAGCAAACCAAGTCGGAATCAATGCAGAACGTAAAGATAAATACAACTTCTCTAAACCATATACGTATTCTGAGGGCGTATTAGTCGTCCGTAAAAATAACGATTCAATCCAGTCATTTGATGACGTTAAAGGAAAGAAACTTGCTCAGACGTTGACTTCAAACTACGGTAAGCTAGCGAAAGATAAAGGCGCTGAAATTACTTCAGTAGAAGGATTTAACCAGGCGATAGAAATGGTATTATCAAATCGTGTGGAAGGAACTTTCAATGATAAATTATCAGTCCTTGATTATCAGCAACAAAAGAAAACAGCTGATATTAAGCTGATTACGGGTGATGCTGAGAAGAGCCAGTCAGGATTTGTATTCACTAAGAAGACAGATAAGACAGTAATAGAGGATGTTAATAAAGCATTAGATGAATTGCATAAAGATGGTACATTAACAAAAATAAGTAAGAAATGGTTTGGTGAAGATGTTTCTAAAGCTTAATGAAGAACAGCTCCACGCATTAGATGCAGCGAAACAAGCTTTCGAACCGATGTTATGGGGATTGATAAAATACTCAATCCCTATTACTATTGCAACGTTTATAATCGGGCTAATCATAGCGATCATCACTGCATTGATGCGTGTGTCACGTAACAAGTTCGCGCGAAGTATTTCCAGAATCTATGTCTCGATTATTCGTGGTACACCTATGCTTGTACAGTTGTTCATTATCTTCTATGGTATTCCAGAAGTTGGACGACTTATTACGGGAAATCCTGATATTAAGCTGAATATTGCACCTGTTGCTGCTGCAATAATTGGACTCAGTTTAAACGTTGGAGCTTATGCCTCTGAAATTATTCGGGGTGGTATTCTATCGATTCCAGAGGGTCAAAAAGAAGCCGCATATTCTATCGGTATGAGTGAATGGATGACGATGAAACGCATCGTTTTACCACAGGCGATACGTGTATCTATTCCTGCACTTGGTAATACATTTTTAAGTCTGATTAAAGATACATCGCTGTTAGGGTTCATTCTTGTCGCAGAGATGTTTCGTAAGGCACAGGAAGTTGCTGCGACAACGTATGAGTTCCTTTCAATCTACGTGCTTGTCGGCTTAATGTACTGGGTTGTATGTTTCATTATCTCTGTTGTACAAGGGCAGTATGAGTCTCGTATAGAAAGGAAGTATCAGCGATGATCTCAGTGAAGAATGTGGTAAAGAAGTTCGGCGATAAGACAGTGCTGAAAGATGTAGATCTAGAAGTGCAAGATGGTGAAGTGGTCGTACTGATTGGCCGAAGCGGTTCAGGTAAGACGACGCTGCTACGTATGATGAATGCATTGGAACTGCCAACATCAGGCACGGTAACAGTAGACGGTTTAACATATGATAGTAACAATCGCAAATCACAGATTGAAGTCCGTAAAAAGTCAGGTATGGTGTTCCAGAACTTTCAATTGTTCCCGCATATGACAGCGCTGGAAAATGTGATGGAAGGTCTTGTACAAGTCAAGAAGATGAAACAGTCGGATGCGCGAGAAACCGCATTGAACCTGCTTGAAAAAGTGGATTTAACGCATGTCAAGGAGCAGTATCCGATATCATTAAGTGGGGGACAGCAGCAACGTGTCGGTATCGCACGTGCGCTTGCAATGAATCCAAAGGTGATGCTCTTTGATGAACCAACATCTGCACTTGACCCAGAACTTGTACAGGATGTGCTACGTGTTATTAAAGATCTGCGTGATGAAGGCATGACAATGGTCATAGTGACACACGAGATGAACTTTGCGCGCAATGTTGCAGATAAAGTCGCTTTTGTTCATGATGGACGTATCGAGGAAATCGAAACGCCAGAACAACTATTCAATGCACCTCAATCAGAACATTTAAGACGCTTCTTGAATGTGATTGCAGAATAAATTATAAGCACTATATCATTCGATAGCATCAATAGGTAATAAATTTTCCGGATAAATATATCCGGAAATTTTTTATATGAAAATACGTCTATGTAATAAGTAATATGCTATTATAATTGTAATATGTGGGATTATAAATAGAGGGTAAGGGGATAGTATATTGAAGAATCTACTTAAGAGATGGTTCATAGATGGCATGAGTTACATGGCACTCGGACTATTTTGTTCATTGATTATCGGATTGATATTAGAAACACTGGGGATAGAATTGAAACCGTTCTTCGATACATCATTACTCATTGAAATCGGCCAGCTTGCAAAGAATTGCACGGGTGCAGCAGTTGGTGTTGCGGTAGCATATGGACTTGGAGCTAAACCGATGGTCATCTTCGCTAGTGCAGTGACTGGGATGTATGGTTATGAACTTGGAGGCGCAGCAGGTACATATATTGTGAGTCTGGCAACAAGTGAAGCGGGACGTTTCTATAGTGGGAAGACGAAGATTGATATCATTCTGACGCCGCTTCTAACGCTACTTATCGGCGGCAGTATCGCAAAGCTTATAGGACCGTTGATACAGCAGCTGATGCTATCGCTCGGAGAATTTATTTCATTTGCGACAGGACAGCAGCCGTTATTGATGGGCATTCTCGTGTCACTCGTGTTCGGTTTGACACTTTCTAGCCCTGTTTCTAGTGCTGCGCTCGCTTTAATGCTTAACATCAATGGAACAGCGGCAGCTGCTGCAACAATTGGCTGCTGCTGTCATATGATTGGATTTGCTGTCACTGCTTATCGTGATAATGGGATTCAAAGTCTCGTAGCCCATGGTATTGGAACTAGTAAAATACAGATTCCTAACTATATGTTAAGACCAATGATCTTAATTCCGCCTGTGATTGCGAGTATCATTATCGCACCGATAATGACCACACTATGGCCGATGCAAAATGTAGCAGCAGGTGCTGGTATGGGAACAAGTGGATTTGTCGGGCAGATAATGACAATTAAGACGATGGGTTCCTCGCTTGAAACATGGTTGCAAGTTGGAGTGTTTCATTTCATATTACCAGGTATTATCAGTTATATTATATATATGATGTTGTTACGAGCGAATATCATTAAACCAGGAGATCAGAAGATCTCGACAGGAGGAGAACGATGAAGGAAATCACATCAGTAGAAATGTTTAGAGAAAGTATCGAACAGCCGACGATAGCTATGTTTACTGCAGGATGGTGCCCAGACTGTCATTTCATTGCACCATTATTGCCGGAAATAGAAAGTGAAAATGAAGCGTATCATTTTGTTTCCATCGACAGAGATGAATTTATTGACCTTGCTGTAGAATATGATGTGATGGGGATACCAAGCTTTATCGCATTTGATAAAGGTACTGAAATTGGAAGATTCGTATCAAAAGACAGAAAGACAAAAGATGAAATCAACGCATTTATAAAAGGATTGTAGTTTAATATCTATTAGTCCGTAGCTCTAAACTGATTACCTTTTAATATAACCTTAGTAACCACTGCTTTTATATGCGGTGGTTTTATTGTACAATGAAAGTTATGTGAGGAGTGTTACAAGTGAATGTTTTTGAAATTAGAGATTACTTAAAAGATGCAATGAAAGAGGAAGCAGTAACCTTTCATTTCGATCGTAAAGAAGAGACTTTAAGGATTGAGCGAAATGATAATCATAAAGGGTTAACGATAAAGCTAGCACCTGTTGCAGCAAAATATAAAGAGAAGAAAGAGAAAATTCTTGACGAAGTACTGTATTATATCAAAGAGACGATTCAAGCGTTTGGGGATGCACAACCTTTTGATGGCCAACCGATAATAATGCCTGTTGTTCGTGCGACGAGTTTCCAGAAAGAACAAAATGGAGTTCCTTTTTTAATTACAGAACATACTGCTGAGACGAATATTTATTACGCAGTGGATCTCGGCAACACTTATCGTCTAATTGATACTGAAGTACAGGAAGCGTTGAATCTATCTGAAGCGCATATTAAGGAGCAGGCTTTATTTAATTTAAATGGTCTGAATAACCCTTATAAAACTGATGTAGTGAATGACAATACATATTATTTCTTTAACTCAAATGATGGATATGATGCAAGTCGTCTGTTAAATAAACAACTGTTGAAGTCGTTTCGTGAGAAGATTACAGGGGAGATGCTTGTCGCTGTACCACATGGCGATGTTTTGATTATTGCTGATATTCAGAACGAGACAGGGTATGATGTGCTCGCTCAGCTGACGATGCAATTTTTCGCAAATGGTCTTGTACCGATTACTTCTTTATCGTTCCAATATGAAGAAGGTAACTTAACACCTGTGTTTATACTAGGTAAGAATAATGCAAAGCGTAATCAAGAAGCAATTCAGCGTATTGAAGCAAACCGCAAAAAATTTGAACAAGAAAAAAACAATAAGGAGTAATCATATGAATCTATTTTATAACGAAATTGTTGGAGATTATTTATTTATCACATTGGAACCTATCGATGGTCCGTTTACGTATGAAACAAACGGGGATATTATCACGATAAAAAAAGACGACCGTGTCGTTGGATATAATGTTAAGGGTGTACAATCATTAAACCTTAAATCTCAAGGTGAGGTTAAATTAACAGAAAGTCTTGTAGATGAAATCAACGCATTACTTAGAGAGAAGGGGCTTGAAACGCCACTCGAAGTTGATTTATCACCGAAGTTTGTTGTTGGCTATGTAGAATCATGTGAAAAGCATCCAGATGCAGATAAATTAAACATTACAAAAGTGGATGTTGGAACAGAAAAATTACAGATTGTTTGTGGTGCAAAAAATATTGCACAAGGGCAAAAGGTAGTAGTAGCTAAAGTAGGTGCGGTGATGCCGAGTGGAATGATGATCAAAGATGCAGAGTTACGCGGCGTGCCATCAAAAGGAATGATATGTTCTGAACGTGAACTTGGTCTGACTGACTCTGAAGAGAAAAAAGGTATTCTAGTGCTAGATGATCACTATACAATCGGCGAAGATTTCTTCAAAGAGAAGTAGGGTGATAAGATGAGCTGGTTTGATAAATTATTCGGAGAATCAAAAGAAAATACTGAAGATATCAGAACAGAAAGACTGGATACCTCAGAAAATGACGTATATAGGCGCCCTCGTGGAAAGTTTCGTTTTCCGGTTGATGTGGACACTGTTAAGACGAAAGATAGTGATCATAAGACGAGCAAGACAAAACTTGAAAAAAATGATGACCCCTTTATCCCTGTACAAGCGCAGTATGATCATCAAAAGACTTCGTTTGATGAAACATACGTTTCCAGAAGACAGAGAAAAGCAGCTCGTAACCAACACCCAGGCTATAAGGTTGAAACCTCTCCATTAGGAAAGAAACAAGGAGATGATGCTCAAATAGAAAAAGCATCTCGTGTGCATCAGCCCAAGTTTAAAGCTTCAGAAGTACCTTCGGCAATATATGGAACAAAAAGTCGTAAAGATCCTTCAATGTTAAAGGGTCGAGCACCTATTGTCCCTAAGAAAAGTACAGCTACACGTCCTGCGACACCGACACATCGCAAAGAAGATAATACGGTCAATATTGAGAATGTATATGCCTCTCAAATAGTTGCTGAAATCAGAAAAGAGCGTGACAAGAAAATTCAGCGTCAAAAAGATTTTCAGGAAGAGCGTAGAAAACTTGCTGATCAGCAAGAAGCGTTTAAATCTATGATTAACCACGAAACGGTTGAACAAGAAGCTGAAGAGAAGAATGTTTTAGAGGATAATGTGCTTGCAGTTGATGATGTCGTGCAATTATCAGAGGATATTATAACGTTATCTGAAGAAGCATTAGTCACTGATATTGAGGTTCAAGCGCTTAGTGAGACGCCAATTAAAGTGAATATCAGCGATGAGGACACAGAGGTTAAACTGAACTCCGGTGAATCGTATACTTTCAGTTCACGTGAAGATGAGACTTTCATGGAAGAAAATATTACTTTTGAAAGTACTGAAGAGGCAGCAGAGGCTACACAGGTAGATGAGGAAGCATTTGACGATGTATCTTTTGAGACGGAAGATGAGATGACTGAAACGATTGAAGTTGAAGATGAAACCGATAGCGAAACAGATGAAACTGTTGAAATATCAGAAAAGGATGAAGGTCCTGTTTCGTTAGAACCTGTGCTATCACCTGACACTAAGAAAGAGAAAGTCACTCCATTTAATGTAGTCATGACACCAAGTGATAAGAAGCGTTTAATGCAGCAACGAGAAGAATCGGAATTATCGCCAGCAGAAGTAAAAATCAAAAGCAATGAACCGATAGAAGAAGTACTAGAGGAGCATCCTGAGACACCTGCTGAGCTACAGGAAGCTGAGGATGAAAGGAAGCTAAGACAGTTCAAGCGCAAAGGACCAAAGTATCTTCTTCCACCTGTCAGCTTACTGAATCCGGAAGATAATATGGAACGAGATGAATCATGGGTTGAAGAACATAAAGCGCAGCTTGATGATGCGTTCTATCATTTTAATGTGCCGGCAAAAGTAGAGAATGTCGTCGTCGGTCCTTCGGTTACACGATTTGAACTTTCGGTAGAGAAAGGTGTAAAGGTTTCGCGCATCACGAATCTTCAGGACGATATTAAAATGGCGTTAGCAGCCAAAGATCTCCGAATAGAGGCACCGATTCCTGGTACTTCGCTTGTCGGTGTTGAAGTACCGAATGTTGAAACGCGTAGCGTTAACTTAAGTGAAATTGTCTTCAGCAAGAAGATGAAATTCTCTGATAGTAATCTGTCTGTCGCGCTCGGAGCTAGAATTAATAACGAACCGATGATTATGGATCTTGCGAAGATGCCGCATGGTTTAATTGCCGGTGCTACAGGCTCTGGTAAATCTGTGTGTATCAACTCAATTCTTATTTCACTGCTATATCGTAATAATCCTAATGAATTGAAATTATTACTGATTGATCCTAAAATGGTCGAGCTTGCGCCATATAATGATTTGCCGCACTTAATTGCACCTGTTATTACTGATGTTAAAGCAGCTACAGAGAGCTTAAAATGGGTTGTCGGTGAGATGGAACGCAGATATCAGATGTTTGCAGATGTCCATGTACGTAACATTACTGCTTATAACCAGAAAGTAGTCTATCAGGAGAGAATTCCGAAGATCGTTGTCGTGATTGATGAATTAGCAGACTTAATGATGATGGCGCCACAAGATGTGGAGCATTCCATTGCACGAATTGCTCAAAAAGCACGTGCAGCAGGTATTCATCTGATACTTGCTACACAACGTCCTTCAGTCAACGTAATCACAGGATTAATCAAAGCGAATGTGCCGACACGCATCGCATTTATGGTATCTTCTTCTGTTGACTCCAGAACAATACTTGATTCTGGTGGCGCTGAGAAATTGTTAGGAAACGGTGATATGCTGTATCTTGGGAATGGGATGAATAAGCCGATTCGAATACAGGGAAGCTATATTTCCGATAGTGAGATTGATGAAGTTGTAGGCTATATTAAGTCTCAAGGGAAACCAAACTATCTCTTCCATGAGAAGACTTTGCTGAAGAAGTTATCAGAGCAGCCGAAAGATGAACTGTTCAATGATATTTGCAACTTTATGATAGAAGAAGGGCATATTTCGACTTCTCAAATACAAAGACGCTTCCAGATAGGCTATAATAGAGCAGCGCGAATTATCGATCAACTGGAAGAAATGGGTTATGTCAGTGGTCAGAATGGCTCTAAACCAAGAGATGTGCTGATAACAGAAAAACAAGAAGAATATTAGGAGATGAATTTATGACTTTATATCATTTTGTTGGTATTAAAGGTTCAGGAATGAGTGCGTTAGCTCAAATACTATTTGATATGGGTGAAACAGTACAAGGATCAGATATCGAGAAAGAATTTTTTACAGAGAAATCTTTAAGAGAAAAAGGAATAACAATACTGCCATTTAATCAGGAGAATATTAAAGAAGGTATGACAATCATTGCCGGTAACGCATTTAATGATGACCATGAAGAAATTGTGCGTGCACATGAACTTGGACTTACTGTAACTCGTTATCATGACTTTCTAGGCAACTTCATGGGTCAATATACATCTGTGGCAGTTACTGGTTCTCACGGTAAGACGTCGACAACTGGACTGTTATCTCATGTGATGAATGGTGACAAGAAGACTTCTTACCTCATTGGTGATGGTACAGGGATGGGGATGCCTGGTAGTGAGTATTTTGCATTTGAAGCCTGCGAATATCGCAGACATTTCTTAAGCTATTCACCGGATTATGCGATTATTACAAATATCGACTTTGATCATCCCGACTACTTTGCATCGATGAGCGATGTGTTCAATGCATTCCAGGAGATGACGAAGAAGGTTAAGAAAGCAATTGTAGCTTGTGGTGACGATGAGAATTTAAGAGATATCGTAGCAGATATCCCGATTTATTACTATGGCTTTAAAGAAGATAATAAAGTCGTTGCAAAGAATATGAAGACGACCCCACAAGGGACACAGTTTGAAGTGTATATTGACGGAGAATTGTTTGATACGTTTGTTACTCCAATGTATGGAGATCATCAAGTACTGAATGCACTTGCTGTCATAACAATCTGTCACCTAGAAGGACTGGATAACGCAGCTGTAAAACATGCTTTAAGCACATTTGGTGGCGTTAAACGTCGTTTTAGTGAAAAGGTACAGGACGAACAGATTCTTATCGATGATTATGCACATCATCCAACTGAGATTAAAGCGACGCTACAATCTGCACACCTGAAATATCCTGAGCGTAAAGTCATCGCAGTATTTCAGCCGCATACATTTTCACGTACAAGTGCATTTCTTGAAGATTTCGCAAATAGTTTAAAGCTTGCAGATAAAGTATATCTCTGTGATATCTTCGGTTCAGCACGTGAAGATAGTGGGGAGCTGACAATCGGTGACTTGCAAATATTGATTCCAGGTGCTGAACTGATAAACGAATCCAACGTCAATCTGCTGAAACAATATAAAGATGCAGTGGTTATCTTTATGGGTGCAGGAGATATACAGAAAATTCAAGTCGCATATGAAAATTTAAAATAGTATGATATGATGTTTATTAATAAGGTATAAGGGTAATTTAGAGTATAACAAGTTAATAATTTTAGGAGGCGTTTTTATGGAATGGATTTTACCGATTGCAGGTCTAATCGCTGCGATTGCATTTTTAATTCTATGTGTATTCATCGGAATCACTTTATTATCAGTGAAGAAGAATTTAGATCATGTAGCTAAAACTTTAGATGGTGTTGAAGGACAAATTCAAGGAATCACTCGTGAATCAACAGATTTACTTCACAAAACTAATCGTTTAGCAGAAGATGTTCAGGACAAATCTCAACGTTTAAATTCAGTTGTAGATGCAGTGAAAGGTATTGGTGATTCAGTACAGAACTTAAACAGTTCAGTTAATAATGTTACATCATCAATTACGCATAACATCTCGCAGAACGAAGATAAGATTTCTCAAGTTGTTCAGTGGTCAAACGTTGCAATGGAAGTTGCTGATAAATGGCAGATGAGAAAGCAACGTCGTGGTACTGTAAATTTTAATGATGATATTTATCGTACACCACAAAATAACTTTAATGAAACACATACAACAGGTGATCATTTAGATCAGGATAAAATTAATGCAGGTTTAAAGTAAACCGCTAAGGGAATGTACATTATGTACATTCTTTTTTTAGGAGGGAATAAGATGGAAACTTATAATAGAGATTTACATACACATACAGTTAAAGAATACGAAGTGAAAAAGGATACAACAGCACGTGACTTTTCATTAGGACTTGTCGCAGGACTTGCAGTGGGGTCATTTATCGGTTTACTCGTTGCTCCAAAATCAGGTAAAGTACTGCAAGAAGAACTTGGAGAAAAGGTAGAAGTATTAAAATCAAAATCTATACAATCATATACTGATCAAATTAAAAATGCTGAAAGCTTTAAAGAGAAAGCTGTTACATTTAACGCAGATCTTTCTAAGGAGAATCAAAGCGATCTAGAGCTTCAGAAGAGAGCAATTAAAGCTGAGGTGAACGATGATACTTTGAAGCAGCCAGATGCAGTTGTGGATAAAGCATTAACGCCAAACAAGGACGAAGCATTGTTAGAAAACAAAAAAACTAAGCACATTGCTGACAATTTATCCCCTAAAAACAAATAATCACAAAATATCTTTGTAATATGATAAAATAGTAGGCCTAAAGTCTACTATTTTTTTAATTTTAAAATAAAAGAGGTCAAACGATGAACGATTTAAATGCATTACGCGAAAACATTGAAACATTAAACATTGAAATATTAAAGCTGTTAAGCGAACGTGGTGAAATTGCAAAGCAGATCGGACAAGAAAAACGTAAGCAAGGCACTGCAATCTATGATCCCGAACGCGAAAAACAAATGATTAATAAATTGTTGGATTTAAATGATGGTCCATTTGATGACAATGTTATCAAGCAGTTATTTAAGGAAATATTTAAAGCTTCAACAGAATTACAGAAGTCTGAAAGTGAGAAGCATCTTTTAGTCTCACGTAAGTTAAAACAAGAAGACACTATTGTTACATTCGATAACGGAGGCATCATCGGTGCAGGTACAAAGTCATATGTATTTGGACCATGTTCAGTAGAATCTGCAGAACAAGTTGAAGCAGTCGCTAAAAATCTCCATGACAAAGGTGAAAAATTTATTCGTGGTGGCGCATTTAAGCCAAGAACTTCTCCGTATGATTTCCAAGGACTAGGAGAAGAAGGATTACAAATTCTTCACGATGCGGGTAAGAAATATAACCTCAACGTTGTCAGTGAAATTGTCAATCCAGCGCATTTTGAACTTGCAGACCAGTATGTTGATGTATTCCAGATCGGTGCGCGAAATATGCAGAACTTTGAACTCCTTAAAGAAGCAGGACGTACAAATAAACCCGTACTTCTTAAGCGTGGACTGAGCGCAACGATAGAAGAGTTTGTCTATGCAGCCGAATACATCTATGCACAAGGCAATTCAAAGATTATTTTATGTGAGCGTGGTATTCGCACGTATGAAAAAGCAACAAGAAATACATTAGATATTTCTGCCGTACCAATATTAAAGCAAGGTACACACCTTCCTGTATTGGTAGATGTTACACATTCAACGGGACGTAAGGATATTATGCTGCCGGTAGCTCGTGCTGCACTCGCAGTTGGTGCAGATGGGGTGATGGCTGAAGTACATCCAAATCCAGCCGTTGCATTAAGTGATGCCGGTCAGCAGATGGATTTTGAAGAGTTCGAAAATTTCTATAAAGCGTTAAATGAATTTAAAAGTAAATTTTAACAATAAAAAATTTGCTTAAAATAATCATTTAGAATGAAAAGTCTTTGAAAACGTGTTAGAATAATAAATAAAACGTTTTCAGGAGGAAAAAATGACCGTAACAATATATGACGTAGCACGCGAAGCGAAAGTATCTATGGCCACTGTATCTCGTGTCGTAAATGGCAATCCAAATGTGAAGCCTGCGACAAGAGATCGCGTAAATGAAGTGATTGAACGTCTGAACTATCGTCCAAATGCAGTCGCACGTGGGCTAGCAAGCAAGAAGACTACAACAGTTGGGGTAATCATCCCGGATATTTCTAATATGTATTATTCAGAACTTGCACGTGGATTAGAAGATATCGCTAAGATGTATAAATATCAGACAATCATTTCAAATTCTGATAATGATGCATTAAAAGAACAAGAAATCTTTAATAACTTACTGTCAAAGCAAGTTGATGGCATCATATTCTTAGGGGGGACACTCTCTGAGAAGACAGCAGAGATGATACGTAAATCGAGTGTACCTGTGGTATTATCAGGGACACTCGATCAAGATGAAAGCTTACCTTCAGTGAATATCGATTATGTGGATGCGAGTAGAAAAATTACCCATAAATTCATAGAAGCAGGTGTGAAACGATTTGCATTTGTTGGTGGAGGATATTCTGAAAAAGCACAGATCGATGTATTAAGTGGAATGAAATCATTGCTCGGCGAACATGCGATTGAATTACCGGAATCAGCTCAATATATAGGGGCTGAACAATATTTAGATGGTGAGAAGGCATATAGAGTGATTAAAGAGACGAATCCTGAAGTTATACTATGCATTAGTGATGAGCAGGCGATTGGTATCGTACATGCAGCACAGGATGACGGAAGAGTTATACCTGATGATTTACAGGTCATCAGTTTTAACAATACTCGATTAGTGAAAATGGTACGCCCGAAGCTTTCAAGTGTAATGCAGCCATTATATGATATCGGTGCTGTGGGGATGCGTCTTTTGACTAAATATATGAACGATGAGCCGATTGAAGATCAGAAAGTCGTTCTACCTTATAGAATAGAATATCGTGGAACGACGAAATAGAAATTAAGGACCTTGCGTATGCGAGGTCCTTTTTTTATGGGTTGGTAAAGTGGCTCGTAAAATAAAAACACGAGCACCTAGTAATGCTGTACGATACGTGCCAGCATCATTTTATTTTTTTCTTCGATATCGCGTCTTCTAGGTATGACTCGATACCCTTGTAGATCTTCATTCCATGTTTTTGGCATCTTTACTTGTGCTTTACTTTGCCACATCGTAATCCAGTCATCTGGTATTGCACCTTCTAAATAACTGCGTCCGAGCATCGCATTATATACTTGTGCCCAGGCGAGTGGTGCGACTTGAAAGATATTATAACCGCCACCTCCGACAGCAATCCACTTTCCATTTGTATATTCATTTGCTAATCGAAGGACGATTTGTGGGATGTGCTGATATGTCCTGTGTGTACAAGAGAGGTGTGTCAATGGATCAAGATAATGTGCATCCGCACCATTTTGACTTAATATAATATCCGGTTTAAAGAATTCACATGCTGCGCGTAAACTTTCTTCAAAACATTCTAGAAATGAATCATCTTCAGTATAGGCATCAACAGGTATATTCATACTGTATAAATAACCATCACCTTCACCTTTTTCAGTAATGGCACCAGTTCCTGGGAACAAGTACCGACCTGTCTCATGAATAGAGTAGGTCATCACCTGATTATCGCTGTAGAAAGCAAACTGTACGCCATCACCATGATGTGCGTCGGTATCGATATAGAGCACACGTTGTTTATATTTACGTTTCATATATTCTATAGCGACTGCAGAATCATTATAGATACAAAATCCTGAAGCACGTCCAGTGAAGCCGTGATGGAGCCCACCACCAAAGTTACATGCGGTATGATCGATACCAGTCATAACAATATCGCATGCAGTAAGCGTTGCGCCTACTAACAACGCGCTCATTTCATGCATATCTTTAAAGTTCGGTGTATCATTTGAGTTAAGTCCAAATTTATCACAATCACCGGCACTCAGTTCTCCGCGTCCTGCCTTTTTTACAGCTTCAATGTATTCTGGCTGATGAATGAGCATCAGTTCTTCATCTGTTGCAGTACGGGGCTCAACGATATCTTCTGCGCGCAGCAGTGATAAGCTTTCAAGCAGTGATTTCGTAAGTAACAGGCGCATCTGATTAAACGGGTGATCATCACGAAAGCGGTATTTCAGCAAGTTCTTTGAGTAGACGAATTTTGTCATAGGCCGCTTTCGAAAGGATCAAGTACTGTGAATCCTTTCTTCTCCAGATCAAATATCGCAATATTTGGATTCATTGCAAGCATGCGTAACGTCACAATTTTCTTACCGACCTGTGCTGTATCCCGGAATACGAGAATACTCTCGATACTGATCTTATGTCTATGAAATACTTCCGTGACTTCGTGCATAATACCCGGTTCATCAGGAATGCTAATCTGTATTGTTGTACCTGGACGTGTTACACCGGTAAGCTCAATAAATGTATTGAGCATATCTTTACTGGTTACAATGCCCACAACTTTCTCGTTTTGTACAACTGGAATGCTGGCGATAGATGCATCATAAAAATCAACTGCAATATCTGCCACAAAATCAAGAGGGTGGCATGTAATCACATTTTTTTTCATAATCTGTGAAATCGGGACATTATAATCAATTGCTTCATCATGTTTTAATAGTGACGGCAATACTTCTTTTATTTCACGATCTGAAATAATACCTTGCAAATGCTGTTCATCGTCTACAACCGGTAAATGGCGAATGTTCTTATCATTCATCAATGCGATGGCCTGAGCGATAGAACCTTCTGTATTGAATGTAATACATGGTGATGTCATAATGCGTTCTACTAACATAATTACCCTCCTATAAGAAAAAGCGATTCTGGAATCTAATATTATCGAATGTCTGTATCTGATCATTTGTAATGCGTTTGCCTATTCTTGCCATCAAGCAGTTGGCCGGATGACTTGTAATTTCAGGATCATCTGTAGAGAATACTTCCATGCCACCAGCAGCCATCATCTTCTGCATAATTTTTTTATATTCGAATACATCCAGGCCACTGTTCTTTAAATCCCAATGCCAATAATATTCGGTCGTAATAATGATATAATCTTCCATCGCATCATCTTGCATTGACAGTTCAAGCATGGCCTTACCAAGGCCCATTGCACGATACTGTTCACTAATTTCTATCGCGCCAAGCTCTAATAGATAAGGTAAGTTTCCATCACTCCATCGTTCTAATGGATCTGGATATAGATAAGTTGTATATCCGATAATATTGTCACCATCTCGGCATATAATGATACGTCCTTCCTCGAGGTCTGCAATTTCCTGAATTGCTACAAATTGTTCTTTCGGAATTCTGAATGCAACGAGACCCTCATCAAATGTATATTTCTTTAAGGTATCACTGTCTATTGGGCCTTCGACGATAATTGATTTTCCGTTAGCTTCAACTGTGCGTTTATAGTAAGTTTTAGTATGCTCCATAGTCACTCCTTGAGAAATAATTTTATATTTTGAAAAATCAGTCAACTTTATTATATAATATAAGAGTAATAATGAAAACGATTACATAGGGGGATTTTAAAATGAAGACAGAAATTTTTGAAGCAGTTCAAGGTGATCACAATCTATCTAACTACGAGGAAGTGTATAACAACTTTGACTGGAAGGAAGTTGAGAAGAACTTCTCATGGCATAATACAGGGAAAGTTAATATGGCTTATGAATGCATTGATAAACATGTCGATAATGGTAAAGGGGATAAAGTAGCGTTACACTACAAAGATGCAAATCGCGAGGAATCATATACTTTTGAAGAGATGCAGCGCAATTCAAATAAGGCTGCGAATGTGCTCGTTCAGGAAGCGGGTGTTAAAAAAGGAGACCGTGTATTTATCTTTATGCCACGCTCTCCCGAACTTTACTTTGCCTTTTTAGGCGTTCTTAAGATTGGTGCTATCGTAGGGCCATTATTTGAAGCATTCATGGAGAAAGCAGTACGTGACCGCTTAGAGAATAGTGAAGCGAGTGTCATCATTACAACGAAAAGTCTACTCGGACGTATACCAAAAGACGAATTACCACACTTAAAACATATTGTTGTAGTAGATAAAGATGTAGAGGAAGGATATATCGATTTCAATGCTAAGTTTGAGTCTGCATCAGATGAATTTGAAATTGAATGGCTGACACTGGATGATGGTTTAATTCTTCATTATACTTCTGGTTCAACTGGACAGCCAAAAGGAGTGCTTCATGTACAGAATGCAATGATCCAGCACTATATTTCTGGATACTACGTATTAGACTTAAAAGAAGATGACATCTACTGGTGTACAGCAGATCCAGGATGGGTTACAGGGACGAGCTACGGTATATTTGCACCATGGTTGAACGGTGTGACAAATGTAATCGCAGGTGGAAGGTTCTCTCCAGAAGGATGGTATAAGACGATACAGCAATTTAAAGTGACAGTGTGGTATTCTGCACCGACAGCATTCCGTATGTTAATGGGTGCAGGGGATGAAGTGATTAACAAATTTGACCTTTCGAGCTTACGTCATATACTGTCTGTCGGTGAACCTTTGAATCCTGAAGTAATTAAATGGGGGCACAATGTATTTAAACTGCGTATTCATGATACGTGGTGGATGACAGAAACAGGAGGTCATATGATTGTGAACTATCCTGCGATGGATATTAAATCTGGTTCGATGGGTAAACCATTACCTGGCATTATTGCAGCAATCGTTGATAATGAAGGTAACGAGCTTCCGCCAAACCGTATGGGAAACTTAGCGATGAAATCAGGATGGCCATCGATGATGAAAGAAATTTGGAATAATGAAGCGAAGTATAAATCATATTTCTTACCAGGAGACTGGTATATTTCAGGTGATTCTGCATATATGGATGAAGATGGCTACTTCTGGTTCCAGGGACGTGTAGATGATGTTATTATGACGGCGGGAGAACGTGTAGGCCCATTTGAAGTAGAATCTAAGCTTGTAGAACATCCAGCGGTACAAGAGGCGGGTGTTATCGGAAAGCCGGATCCGGTTCGCGGAGAAATCATTAAGGCATTTATTGCACTCCGTGAAGGGTATGAAGCAACAGATGAACTGAAAGAAGAAATTCGCGTGTTTGTAAAAGAAGGACTTGCAGCACATGCCGCACCTAGAGAAATCGAGTTTAAAGATAAGCTGCCGAAGACACGTTCAGGTAAGATTATGAGACGTGTACTTAAGGCATGGGAACTAGATTTGCCGACGGGTGATTTAAGTACGATGGAAGATTAATATTTGAAGGTCAGAACGATGATGTTCTGACCTTTTTTAGTGTGGTAACACAGACACAGAACGCGTGCGGTATTTTATTATAATTTTAAGAATTAATAATAGAAAACATTCGACAATGTGAAAGCGTTATCTTATTATTAGGATGTAAAGACACTTTAAATGATTAGGAGAATGTTAAAATGACGAAATATTTATCAGATTTAGAAATTGCTAATCAGGCAACGATTAAACCGATTGCTGAAATCGCTGAAGCTGCAGGTATTCCTGATGATGCGGTTGAGCAATACGGGCATTATAAAGCAAAGATTGACACTTCTAAAGTGACTACAGATAAGCAAGGTAAAGTAGTACTTGTGACTGCGATGAGTCCAACACCGGCTGGTGAAGGTAAATCAACAGTCACTGTAGGTATTTCAGATGCATTTAAAGCGTTAGGTAAGAACGTTATGGTAGCTTTGCGTGAGCCGAGTTTAGGTCCGGTATTTGGTATGAAAGGTGGAGCGACTGGTGGGGGTCGTGCACAAGTCTTACCGATGGAAGAAATTAATCTGCACTTCAATGGAGATTTACACGCCATCACAACAGCAAATAATGCATTAGCAGCATTTATCGATAATCATATTTATCAAGGGAATAGATTAAATATTGATCCACGTCGCGTTGAGTGGAAGCGTGTCATCGATATGAATGACCGTGCATTACGTCAAGTGGTTGTTGGTCTTGGTGGTCCTTTCAAAGGAGTACCCCGTGAAGATGGTTTCGATATCACGGTAGCAAGTGAAATCATGGCTGTATTCTGTCTTTCAAACAATATTGAAGATCTAAAAGAAAACCTAGGAAAAATGACAATCGGTTATACTTATGACCGCAAACCAGTTACTGTTAAAGAATTAGGAGTAGAAGGTGCCTTAGCATTAATCCTTAAAGATGCATTAAAACCAAACTTAGTACAAACAATCGAAGGTACACCTGCGCTTATTCACGGTGGACCGTTCGCTAATATTGCTCACGGATGTAACTCAATCATCGCAACGAAGACTGCACGTAAATTAGCAGATATCGTTGTTACTGAATCAGGATTTGGTTCAGATTTAGGTGCTGAGAAGTTCATGGATATTAAAGCGCGTAAAGCAGGTCTACAACCAGATGCAATCGTTGTAGTTGCTACTATCCGTGCGCTTAAGATGCATGGTGGAGTTGCAAAGAATGAGCTTGGAGCTGAAAATGTAGAAGCATTAAAATCCGGTATTCAGAACCTAGAGAAACATATCGAAAACTTAAATCAATTTGGTGTTGAACCAGTTATCGCTTTAAATAATTTCGTTACGGATACAGATGCTGAACGTGAATTTGTTATTAACTGGGCAAAAGAACATGGTGTGAAATTAGCATTAACTGAAGTATGGGAACATGGTGGTGAAGGTGGTAAAGATTTGGCGAACTTAGTATTAGAAGTGCTGGAACAACCACAAAACTTTAAACCATTATATGACCTATCGTTACCAGTTGAAGAGAAAATCCGTACAATCGTTCAAAAGATCTACGGTGCAGATGATGTAGTATTCACTGATAAAGCGAAGAAACAATTAAAAACAATCGCTGACAATGGCTGGAATGAATATCCAGTATGTATGGCGAAGACGCAATACTCATTCTCTGATGATCCTAAGAAACTAGGTCGTCCATCTGGATTTGAAATTACAATCCGTGAATTAATTCCTAAGACAGGTGCAGGATTCATCGTTGCATTAACAGGGGACATTATGACCATGCCTGGTCTTCCAAAAGAACCGGCAGCACTGCGTATGGATGTAGATAAAGAGGGTAATGCAGTAGGTTTATTCTAATAGAATATTACTCAAGTGATGATAAATAATAAGAAGAACCGATCAGTATAGAAAGCAATACGTTTCTATACCGACCGGTTCTTTTTTAGTTTCTCTTTTTCTTTTGCGTATTTTGTTTCGATTTCGTAAAGATCTTACTTTTTGTTGCAGGGTCTAGCTTAATACCAAGTCTATTCAATACATCAGGAGTATCTAGTGTTTTCTGAGTTAAATCAGTTTTGTCAGATACGAGACTTTCTTTTGTAGATTCACCAGATACACAGCCGGATGTGCTATTCGTAAATTGACAGATGCTTTGTTTTGTTACGCTCTTTGGCTGGTTAAATCGTTCACCGACACCCATCTGGGATTGGTCGATTGATGAAATCTGATTGGCGATATCACGCCATAACTTGAGCTGGTAATGATTTTCTTCATCAAATGTAGTTGGAACATCATAGCCCATCCAGATACCCATTGTTACTTTAGGGTTATAAGCAACAAACAGACTGTCTTTTGCATCTTGAGTCGTACCTGTCTTGCCGGCCCAGTCCTGATTATATAGGAAGGTGCCTTTCAATGAATAAGCACTACCAGTATCGAGTACGCCACGTAACATATCAGTCGTCATATAAGCGGTAGATGCACTATAAATACGCTCTGGTTTTGCTTCATGCTGATAGATGACTTTGCCATCTTTAGCTTTAATACGTTCGATCATATAGCTTTCTTGATAGTTTCCTCCATTGGCTAAAGTTGAGAAACCATCCACATTATTTTTAAGCGTGATATCTGTCGCACCGAGTGCTAATGATAAGTTTTCCTGTTCAGATCCTGGAATATTAAAGTCCATCTTGTTTAATAATTCCCATGGCTTCTTATCCTGAATACTAGAATATAGTCTTAAAGTACTTAAGTTTAAAGAATTCTCTAACGCATAACGTGTTGTCACATTCCCGTATTCCATACGTGCATAGTTTTCTGGTTCATAACCATTGTAATTAAACTTTTTATCGAGCAGCATCGTCTCTGGCGCCGTAATGCCATACTCCATTGCAGGAGCATAGGTTAATAATGGTTTGATTGTAGATCCTGGAGAACGTTTCGTTTTCATTGCGTGGTTGTTTTGTGACTTATCGTGATCTCGGCCACCAATAAACGCGATAATTTTACCCGTCTTATTTTCTTTTAAAAGGACACCGACTTCTTGGCTCAATGTCTTTGTTTTTCCGCCTGCCTCTACTTGTCGGTCATAAGAATAATAGTTTGGATTATCTTTGACTGCATTCATTGCATCGAAAATGGGTTTATTAATTGTAGTTTCTACGATATACCCATCGTTACGTACAGCACGTTCTGCGATGCCCTTATACTTTTCTTGAAGAACGGGTGTTTCATCAAGTTCTGTCTTTGAAACATTATCCTTTGAAGCAAAGTGGTATTTCAGAATATCTATAGCTTCATCTTCAACTTCTTGGGTCAGGAAAGGATATTTTTCGTTTGGCGTCTCTACATCTTTCGTAAATGACTTAACGATGTTAAATGATTTTGCTTTATCATATTCTGTTTTATTGATCTTATTTTCCTGATACATACGTGATAGAACATATTGCTGTCTTGTCAGCCCATATGCAAGATCATCTTTAGATTTGACTGAACCGTCCTGCAAAAAGGGTGTATATGTATAAGGATTTTGTGGAAGGCCTGCGATATATGCAGCTTGAGCGATGTTAAGCTCGTTTGCTTTAACACCGAAAATCCCTTGAGCAGCCGCTTCGATTCCAGCGATGTTCTGACCATTCGTGTTGCGACCAAAACTGACGACATTTAAATAAGCTTCAATAATTTCATCTTTCGTCAGTGCTTTTTCTACTTTAAAAGAAAGCATCATTTCTTTGGCTTTTCTTTGGAAGGAAGTTTCATTTGTTAACAGCTGATTCTTGATAAGCTGCTGTGTTAAAGTACTGCCTCCACTCGTCGCGCCAGTGTTAAGAAATTCTTGAGCAGTTGCTCGTATAAAAGCTTTCGGTACAATACCTCTATGGCGATAGAAACTTTCATCTTCAGTAGCAATCAATGCATCTTTCACATGAGGACTCATATCCTTAAGCTTAACAACTTGTCGCTGTGTATCAGCGTTTAAATTACCAAGTGATTCTCCCGAACCGAAATATACAGTTGTACTTTGTGTCATCTCATAAAGTGATTTCTTCAATTCACTGTTAGACTTTACCGGCTCATCTTTTACTAGTGCCAGGAAATAGCCACTACCGATCCCAAGCATGAGCGTAGCGAATAAAATGCCTGCTGTAATTAGAAAGAGCAGTGTTTTTGAAACAGTTTCATAAAGGCCATTAAAGATAACGTAGGGGGTAAATTTAATGTTTTTGAATCCTTCCTTATAGCCTATAAGTTGACGCTTAAATTTATCTTTGTATGAAGTTTTGTTTGCCATATTTTTTCCTCCTGAATATTTTTTTAGTATATCATAATTTCAGGTTCTTGACTTCACTCATCCAATTTTATACACTAGTATCATAATTGATTTGAAACTAAATATAAAGACTTTTCGGGACAAGTAATGATTGAACTTGAATTTAGAGACTTAGTGGGTGGTGAAAACTAAGCATGTTCTTTGATGAATACACCTGATATGTGGAGTCTACGTCATAATGAGCGTTTTCATTAATAAAGTGATGAGTAATCATAAGTTTGGTGGTACCGTGCATTCAAGCACCCTTACATTTGTAGGGGGGCTTTTTTATTTTAATTAAGAGGAGGAAATTAATATGACAAGTGCATTATTAGAAGATTTAAGATGGAGAGGTTTAATCTATCAGGAGACGAATCCTGAAGAAATGGAAGCTTTGCTGAATAAGGAATCGGTAAGCGTATACTGTGGAACGGACCCGACTGCAGATAGCCTGCATATCGGCCATCTCCTTCCTTTCATGACTTTAAAACGATTCCAGGCACATGGACATCGCCCTGTCGTTCTCATTGGGGGCGCTACAGGAATGATTGGCGATCCATCTGGGAGAACAGATGAGCGTACACTGCAGACATTAGCGCAAGTTCAGCATAATGTCGACGGTATCAGCAAACAGATGGAGCAGTTATTTAATTTCGGTACTGAAAATGGTGCAATTCGTGTAGACAATAAAGACTGGCTTGGTGAAATTGATCTGTTGACGTTCTTAAGAGATTACGGAAAGCATGTCGGTGTAAACTATTTATTAAATAAAGACAGTATCGCATCTCGTCTTGAAACAGGGATTTCTTTCACAGAGTTTACTTATACAATTCTGCAGGCCATTGACTTTGGACATTTAAATAAAACATTGAACGTTAAGCTCCAGATCGGTGGCAGTGACCAGTGGGGTAATATCACAAGTGGGATGGAACTCATGCGACGTATGTATGGCGAAGTTGAAGCTTATGGTATGACAGTTCCTTTAGTTGTAAAATCTGACGGCAAGAAGTTTGGTAAATCGGAAGGAGGGGCCATTTGGTTAGATCGCACGAAGACGACACCTTATGAGTTCTACCAGTTCTGGATCAATACACCAGATAGCGATGTTATCAAGTTTTTAAAATACTTTACCTTCTTAAGTAAAGAAGAGATAGATGCTTTAGAAGCATCCGTTGAAAACGAACCGCACTTGCGTCTTGCACAAAAACGATTAGCCGAAGAGGTAACGAAATATGTCCATGATGAATCTGCATTAGAAGAAGCAGTTAATATTACAAACGCTTTATTCAAAGGGGATTTAAAGGCTTTAACAGCGGATCAGTTACGCACAAGCTTTAAAGATGTGCCACAGGCAAAAGTTACAACAACAAATCTCGTTGAATTATTAATAGAAGCGGGCATCTCTCCAAGTAAACGTCAGGCAAGAGAAGATATTACAAACGGTGCGATATCGATTAACGGAGAGAAGGTTCAGGATGTTGCGTATGAAATCGTAGCGACTGACAAGATTGAGGGTGAGTTTACGATTATTAGACGTGGCAAAAAGAAATACTTTATGATTATTCACTAATACACTGACTATGTTTACAGTCCATGTATTTAGGGTAAAATTAAGTAATTTAAGGTAAAGGAGAAATGCAATGAAAAAGTTATTAGTACCGGTGATCGGTCTCATCGTATTATTATTAGTAATCGGTAGTATGTTGATCGGTCCCTATAATAAACTTGTTGATTTAGATACAGAAGTTGAAAAATCTCAAGCGAAGATTGATACGCAGTTACAACGTCGTCTTGATTTAATTCCTAATTTAGTTGAAACAGTTAAAGGTTACGCAAAACATGAGGAAAAAGTATTCAAAGATGTCTCTGATGCACGTGCGAAATTAGCAGGTGCAAATACAATGGAAGAAAAAGCAGAAGCGAACGCACAAGTAAGCTCAGCTTTAAGTCGACTAATCGCAATTCAGGAGAACTATCCAGAACTTAAAGCAGATACACAGTTCACAGGGCTTCGTGATGAACTTGCAGGTACAGAAAATCGTATCGCAGTAGCACGTAATGACTATAATGATATTGTTACGGAATATAACAAAGTCGTTAAACGTTTCCCAGGTAGTGTCGTTGCCGGATTATTTGGATTTGAAAAGAAAGAGTTCTTTAAAGCTGATAGTGCTGCAAAAGATGCACCAAATGTAGATTTTAATTCTGATAAGGATTCTGAGTAATGAAGAGATTCACGATATTTTTCGCGAGTCTTATAATCTTTCTTACAGCACTTCCGGTTAGTGCAGCTGAACCATTACCGAAACTTGAGCAGCCGAGGTTCGTGCAGGATCATATCGGTATTTTTAAGCAGCAGGAAAAAGATGCATTAAACCAAAAAGGTGAGACGCTTCACAGTGGTACGACTGCTGAAATCTTGCTGATGACAATGCCAAGTATCGGACAGGAAGTTAAAGAAGATTATGCACTACGCGCAGGTCGTGAATATGGGGTAGGAGATAAGGATAAAGATAATGGTATCGTTATTTTGCTGAATCTCGACAATAATAATGAAAATAACAATCGTGGTATAGAAGTGATGGTAGGCCCCGGCCTACAAGGTGTGCTGAACGACGCTAAAGTAGGACGTATGATTGATACATATGCGATGCCTGATATTCAAAAAGCGATGCAGGCAGACCCAGATGCTAGCAATGAAACGTCTCGACGCTATTATGCGCAGGCGATGACTAAACTTTATAATGCAATATTTGATGAAATCAGTAAGAGCTACGGCTTTGATGGTGAAAAGTATACACGTGATACACCCATTGCTACACAAGACGATAGTGTTGGTGATATCAGTGTGTTTGAAATTATCATCGCAATATTCTTCTTATACTTGATTCTCTCTATGTTCTTCGGTGGTGGAGGACGTGGCGGTGGTGGCGGTGGACGTCGATCCACTGGCCCTGTCATCTTCTTTCCGACTGGTGGAGGTTTCTCATCTGGAGGCTTCTCTGGTGGAGGTTTCTCAGGCGGAGGATTTGGCGGTGGCGGTTTTGACGGCGGTGGCGCTGGTCGAAACTTCTAAATAAAAAATTCGGAAATGTTATGAACCCTAAAAAATTCAACTTTAGGGATACACTACATTTCCGGATTTTTTTATTTGCTATTTGTACTTCTTAAAGTCATCGTAACTTCTGTTTTCTTATCTTCTCTATAAACAGTAAATTTCACTTTGTCGCCTGCTTTATGATGTGTATAAATATAATTTCTAACGTCGCTATCACTTTCAACCTTATGTCCATCGATAGCAGTGATGACATCGCCTTTATTGAACTTTGTACGAGAAACGCTGTCAGTTTGTGCTACAACAACACCTTCAGTTTGTGTTATTTTAAGTTCTTTCAGATACTCAGCTGGAACATCATTGATTCCTACCAGTCCAAGACCCATATATGGACGTTCAACTTTACCGTTCTTAACAAGCTGTTCAATAATCGTCTTAGTGTCATTTGATGGAATAGCAAATCCAATCCCTTCCACTTGATTGGCAGATATCTTCATGCTGTTGATACCGATCAGCTGACCACTTGTATTAATTAAAGCACCACCAGAATTCCCGGGATTAATTGCTGCATCCGTCTGAATAACTTTGACGCTAGCGTTACCGGCAGAAGTTTCTACTTTCATTGTACGTTCCTTTGAGCTCACGATACCTTCTGTTACTGTACCAGCAAGTTCAAGACCTAATGGATTACCAATCGCATAGACAGGTTCGCCAATTCGAATCTTAGAAGAGTCGGCAAAGGCCACGGGTTTAATATTTAGCTGACCTGTTACTTTGAGTACAGCGATATCGGTCAAAGCGTCTGTACCCATTAGTTCAGCATCTATCGTTTTCCCGTTTGATAATTTAACCTTCAATTCTTTAGCGCCTTCAACAACGTGGTTGTTTGTAACAATATATGTATTGTTCCCATCAACTTGATATATTACACCTGAACCTGTTCCTGCAGGTGTAATATCGGTAGATCGATTGCCTGATAGGATATCATAGATACTGCTAGGTGCCTGCTGCATATTGATAACGCCGACAATTGCAGGAGAAACTTGTTCCAGCATTTGAGAGAGATTTGAAGTTGATTTGGAAGTTGTTGTATTATCAACTGTGACTGGAGAAATTGTTTCTGTTTCATCGTGTGAGAAATACTCTGGTAATTCAGTCACACCAAGCGTGAGTACAGATCCAACGACACCAGCAAGCACCATCTTTAAGAAGCCGGCTTTTTGTTTCTTTGGGTGTTGTGTTTGTAGATGAGAGTTTTCATTGTAATATTCATGATTTTGTTCCATAGCTACCTCCATTTGCTGCGATACAAAAAGTATAATCCCATTAAAATCAGAGTTCAAGCAAATGCACTCTTCAAAATATATTAGGTTATGATAAAATATAAATATTCTATGTAAAAGGAGTGCCATATGTATCAATTCATTTCTCGTATCATCTTCTTCTTTGTTAAAATATTAAACAAGTTAAAGGTTTCAGACAAACATCATCTTCCTGAAGATGAAGCATTTATCGTGACATGTAACCATGAGAGTATGGTGGAGATTATAATGCTCGCGATGAGTCTATATCCGTTAGAAGTTCATTATATGGCGAAGCAGGAACTATTTAAGACACCGCTATTAAATCGATTTTTTAGATCAGTTAATGCATTTCCTGTGAATAGAGAAAACCCAGGACCATCTACGTTAAAGATACCTGTTAAGCTGATAAAAGAAGGTAAGGTTGTTGGTATCTTCCCGAGTGGACAACGCAATAATGCAGCACCGATGAAAAAAGGAGCGGCGACGATTGCTGTACTATCAAAAAGTAAGATTGTTCCTGCGGCTTATACAGGACCACTTAAATTTCGTGATGTTATATTTAAGAGAAGAAAGTGCTGGATTAAGTTTGGAGCACCCATTGATAGCACTACATATTTATCCCAGTACAATAAAACTGAAGCAATAGAAAAGATTACTCAGCAACTTGAAAACAGCACAAAATCGATTATAGCAACAATGAAATAACACAAAAGCGGAATGATCTATAGATCATTCCGCTTTTGTGTTACGACCTAAGCTTTATAATAATGAGTTTCAACATCATCTGGATAAATAAATTCTAGCTTAATCACCTGTTCGTCATCTGATCTATGCATTCGTTTATAGAATTCATTTCTCGCTTGATTGATATAACGAACCTTCTCACACTCGTTCTGGATTATTTTATATTCTGCATGTTCTTGAGATGTGTCAGGATAAGAAGTTTTAAGCAATATAACTCCCATGATTCACACCTTCTTCCTTTTTGTATCTATAATAAGAACATACCCGTTAAACAAAATAATCAAACAAAAAAAGAAACAAGCTATGCAGTTGTTTCTCCTGTTCTATGGTCGTTATTGAAAAGTTCATCTTCTAATTGTTTTAATGTAAGATATGTGGCTTCATCCAATGATGAAACAGCTGCTTCATCTTCAAAAAGGGATTCAATCGTTGCAATATCAATATCTGTTGCCGTAGAAATCTGATACGCAGTTAATTTACCTTTAAAAAGTTGTGGCAATATTTGCATAAAATCACCCTCATTGTTTATATTAATTCATTATATAATACTTTTGCATATAAATAAAGATGTTTTAGAGTATTCAAATATAATTGGCGTCGTTACTTTATTTATTTAAAGAGATAACATATTAAATTGGTAGCTTGATACCTAAGCATAACTTTCAGAAAATCTATTGTGCTCCTAATGTTTATTGGATATAATTCATTTGTTAGAATTATTAGAAAATTATAACAAAGGGGATGGTGTAATGAATTTAGTTTTAAATGGCCGAAATCTAACGATTGAATCAATTAAGGCTTTAATTGCTGGAAATCAGAATGTTGAAATTTGTGAAGAAGCGTTATCACGCGTTAAACAAAGCAGGAAAATTGTTGATGATATTATTGCCAATGAAGAGACGATCTATGGTATTACTACGGGGTTTGGATTGTTTAGCGATGTTCTTATTGATCAGGATAAATACGAGGATTTACAGCTAAATTTAATACGGTCACATGCATGTGGGGTAGGGGAACCGTTTAATGACGACGTAGCGCTCGTGATGATGATCTTAAGATTAAATACGATGTTAAAAGGACATTCCGGAGTAAGCACTGAACTTGTCGAACAGCTTGTCTTTTTCATCAATCAACGTATTATCCCAGTTATACCAGCACAAGGTTCTTTAGGAGCTTCGGGAGACTTAGCCCCCTTATCACATTTAGCATTAGCATTAGTCGGTGAAGGAGAAGTAATCTATAAAGGAGTAAGACAAGAAAGTAGTAAAGTCTTACAATCATTGAATCGTGCACCGCATACATTACGAGCGAAAGAAGGTCTTGCACTGATTAACGGGACACAGGCGATGACGAGCCAAGGCGTAATTAGTTATATTGAAGCGGAACAATTAGCGTATGATGCTGAATGGATTGCTGCTCTCACGCACCAAGCATTGAATGGCATTGTCGATGCATATAATGAACACGTGCATATCGTTAGAAATTCAGAAGAACAGTTAGGTGTTGCAAATAGAATGCTAGACTGGCTGGAAGGCTCATCATTAACAACGCGTCAAGGCGAATTAAGAGTCCAGGATGCCTATTCGTTAAGGTGTATCCCTCAAATCCATGGTGCGAGTTTTCAAGTACTGAACTATGCTAAAGAAAAGCTGGAATGTGAAATGAATGCTGCGAATGATAATCCGCTCATCTTTGATAAAGGTGATGAAACGCTTGTTATTTCAGGAGGGAACTTCCACGGTCAGCCCGTTGCATTTGCACTAGATTTCTTGAAAATAGGTGTAAGTGAGCTCTCAAATGTCTCAGAACGTCGTATAGAAAGGCTTGTTAATCCACAGTTAAATGGCGATCTTCCTGCATTTTTAAGTCCACAGCCAGGTCTGCAGAGTGGTGCGATGATTATGCAATATGCTGCTGCAAGTTTAGTTTCTGAAAATAAGACATTGGCGCATCCTGCAAGTGTAGATTCTATTCCTTCATCTGCCAATCAGGAGGATCATGTGTCAATGGGTACGATTGCTTCACGCCATGGGTATCAGATTGTAGAGAATGTCAGGAATGTACTTGCCATAGAATGTGTGATTGCACTGCAGGCAGTAGAATTAAAAGGTGTAGACAAGCTATCACCGAAAACGAAGAAGAAATACGAAGAATATCGAGAGTTTGTACCATCGATAACAGAAGATAGACAGTTCCATAAAGATATCAAAGTCGTGTCCGATTACTTGAAACAATCAGCATATAAAAAATAGTTCAAGAGTACCTTGAACTATTTTTTATATAATCAGACTTTATTTATTTAAATATGTTTCGTAATATTTACGGCCTTTTTCATAATCAAGACGATTTTCCCATCTTGCAATGACAAGTGTTGATAAAGAGTTGCCGACTACGTTAACAACTGTACGCATCATATCTAAGATACGGTCAATACCAATGATAAGTGCTAGGCCCTCAGGGTGAATATTCATTGCTGTTAAAGTCGTAATCAAAACGACGATTGATGTACCTGGTACAGCAGCCATACCTTTAGATGTCAGCATCAATGTTAATAATAATACAAGTTGCTCAGTCACCGATAAATGAACACCGTACATTTGAGCGATTGTAAGTGCTGCAATAGATTGATACAATGCTGAACCATCAAGGTTGAATGTATAACCTGTCGGTATAACAAAAGATACGATTTCTTTCGGTGCACCAAATTTCTCCATCTTGTCCATGATGGTAGGTAATACAGTCTCTGAACTTGACGTTGAGAATGCAAGCAGTAACTCGTCCTTTAATATGCGCAATAGGTGGAAGATATTGATCTTACACATTGCTGCAACAGCACCGAGCACGACGATAATGAAAAATACCATTGACCCTGCAACAACAAGTGCTAACTTTCCAAGTGGAATCAATGCACCTAACCCTAAATTGATGATTGTTACTGCCATAAATGCAAATACACCAATTGGTGCATATTTCATGATTTGATTCGTCATCCAGAAGATAACATCTAAGAAGCCGTCAAAGAAAGCGCGTACTGGATCACCTTTTTTACCAATTGCAGCTAACCCAAGACCGAAGAATACCGAGAAGAAGATAACCGGTAATAATTGACCTTGTGCCATAGAATCAATAATATTCGTCGGAATAATATTAACGATTGTATCAATCATATGATTACCATATGTGGACTCTGCAGCAGCTTCTGCATTTGTCGTATACTTTGTTACATCACCTTTAGGTAATAGATCTTTGTTGATACCGGCACCTGGTTTAAAGACATTTGCAAATATAATTCCGAGACCAATGGCTAATGTCGTAATAATTTCAAAGTACAGTAACGTCTTCCAGCCGTAACGGCCAACAGTTTTCATATCGCCTGTACCGGCAATAGAAATTACAAGTGAACAGAATACAATCGGTACAACAATCATTTTAATAAGATGTAAGAAGACATCGCCTAATGGCTGAAAGTAGTTAACGTATTCTTTCTGACCATTAAGTAGGGCGCCGACGACAACACCTAATATTAATGCAAGTAATATTTGCATCGGTAAACTTATAAACTTTTTCTTTTTTGTTTTTTTAATTTCTGTAACTGAACTCATATCATACCTCTTTTCTTTCGTACTCATGTATTTTATTTGTTATTGATAAGTCTGTCAATTTAATTATTTACAAATTGTCAGAAAAATTAAGTAGTCATTATGTTTTAATAATGATGTAATTGCGTGCTCTGTGAATTTTAAGGATATTCGCTGAAAGTAGAGTACATATACATTTGACAATGTTTTTGAAAAAACCTGTAAACGATATCATAAATTATATTATTTGTTTAATATAATTTATCTTTGATTAAATGTTATAAAAAACTATTCCGGCTACCGAAATAGTTTTATGCGTAAATTATTATATTACTATATTATTATTTAAATAAATATTTTCAATTGAAACTTCAACATTACCTTTTAGAGCACGTGTAATCATACAAGTTTCTTCGGATTTATTAACATATCTTACTATTCTTTGCTCATCCATTTGTGCTGTGCTGATCAAATAGACATTGTAAGTAATGCTTTCATATGTTAATACTTGTTTTTCACTATTGATCGTCGCGCTAGCATGCACATAATCTATTTCAACCGGAATATTATTACGTTCAAACATAGAACTTAATGTTATTGTAAAGCATGTAACTGCAGATGATAAAAGCATCTCATCTGGATTGGTACCGATATCAGGTCCATTCATTTCTTTCGGTATTGATATTTCAGTCTTAAGATTTCTGTTTTCTATCGTACCCACACCGTGATAGCCGCCGTTAAATTTAGCAGTACAGTTAAATGTATGTTTCATTTTATATTCTCCTTATCTATCCATATAAAACAAAAAACGAACACTTCAGAAACAATGATTCTGAAGTGTTCGGAATAATAGAAAGACGAAAGTCTTTCAAAGCACTTATTAACGTGAGTAGTACTCAACGATTAATTGTTCGTTAATTTCAGCAGATAATTCGCTACGTTCTGGAACGCGTACAAATGTACCTTCTAATTTTTCAGCGTCGAATGTTAAGTATTCAGGAACGTGGTTTGATAACTCAACTGATTCAGCGATGATGTTTAATTTTTGTGATTTTTCACGAACTGAAATTACTTGACCAGGTTTTAATTGGTATGATGGGATGTCTACGCGAGCGCCATCTACCATGATGTGACCGTGGTTAACTAATTGACGTGCTTGACGACGTGTACGTGCTAAACCTAATTGGTATACTACTGCATCTAAACGAGATGCTAAAAGTGCCATGAAGTTAGCACCGTGGATACCTTTCATTTTACCAGCACGATCAAAGATTGTGCGGAATTGACGTTCGTTGATTCCGTACATATAACGTAATTTTTGTTTCTCTTGTAATTGTAAACCATACTCAGATAATTTTTTACGTTGGTTAGGACCGTGTTGTCCTGGTGCGTAAGGGCGTCTTTCTAATTCTTTACCAGTGCCGCTTAAAGAAATTCCTAAACGACGAGATTTTTTCCAAGTTGAACCTGTAAAACGAGCCATAATGTGACTCCTCCTCTGTTTTTGTTTTTTATGTAAAAAACAAAAATATGATAAATGCCTAATACGATATAGTATCATTCCGTGCCTTCGCCTTATAGCTTCAGTTACACAACACGCCAACATAGGGGATACTATAGCGCGTATTAATATTTATCTGCTATCTTCGTTTATTCACATAGATTTCATTATAGTGACTTTAGTGTAAGAAGTCAATATTAATATAAATGTTTTTCGAGAATCTTTACGAATTGTTCGATACCTGCTTGATCTTCTTCTGTAAATCTAGATTTAATCGGCGCATCGATATCGAGCACACCGAATATTTCTCCATCTTTAATAATAGGTACGACAATTTCTGATTGAGAATTTGCATCACATGCAATATGACCAGGGAACTGATGTACGTCAGAGACAACCATCGTCTTGCGCTCGCTGACTGCACTCCCGCATACACCTTTTCCAACCGGAATTTGAACACATGCCGGTAATCCCTGGAAAGGTCCTAACTGTAATTGGCCATCTTTCATCAAATAGAACCCAACCCAGTTTACTTCCTGTAGAAATGTATTAAGAAGTGCACTTGCATTGGCAAGATTGCTGATATTATCCTGTTCATCAGTGAGTAATCCGTCCAGCATTTGTGCGAGCATCGTATAATCTTTAATCGGTGTTTGATCGAACATAGTATTCCCTCCGTAGTTATCAATTTTTATGAATAAAAATAGTTTAACTGATTTGATAAAGAATTAACAAGAAATTGTTTTTGAAAAGTACATTTTACGTTATAATGATGAGTAGTACTTTGGAGGGAATGAATTTACATAATGATATATATCATAGTTGGAATCATTGTAGTGATATTGATTGCTATCGGTGTGCTGTTTTATATGAGAAATCAAAGACGCACACATATCGAAAGCATTGAAGCAAGAAAGAATGAAGTGAAACATTTACCGTTTCAAGATGAACTTGTAAAAGTAAAATCATTAAACTTAAAAGGTCAGGCTGCGCTGCACTTTGAGAAGTGGAAGAAAGAGTGGCAGACTGTATTAAATGAAGATATTAAGACTTGTGAGCTTATTATAAATGATGCGGATGAAGCACTTGATAAATTTAAATTTAAAGAAAGTGAAACTAAGGTTCAAGAAGCGGACCACTTGCTTGATCATATAGAGAAAAAGTATGGACAGTCTGTAGAAGAAATTAAAGCGTTTATGAATAAGACTGAAGATGATAAGCGCAAGTATGATGCATGTAAGGTTATCTATAGAGAGTCAAAGCGCGACGTTCTTGCTAACCGTCATCAGTATGGTGAATCGGCTGAGCCGCTTGAAGCACAGATCGAAACGTACGAACCTCAAATTAATGTATATCAGACGCTCATTGATGAGGGGAATTATGACGATGCACATACGCATATTAATAGTTTACATGAAGAAATGTCGCTACTGAAAGAAGATATGGAAGAAATTCCAGAACTTATTCGTGATGTACAAAAAGAATTACCTGCACAATTTCAGGATATTAAGTTCGGATGCAGAGACCTTAAGATTGAAGGTTATAACATTGAACATGTTAAAGTAGACAGTACGCTTCAGACGTTAAAAGGGAAGCTGAACCTAGTTGAGCCCTTGATTGCAAGACTGGAACTTGACAAAGCAGAAGAGATTATCGATGAAATTAATGATGCTATCGATGAAATGGTTGAACTCGTTGAACTTGAAGTGAAAGCGAAGAACAATGTAGAATTAACAAAAGAAGAGATAACAGATCATCTGTTTCACGCAAAAGATACGAACTATATGATTCGTACAGAGATAGAATATGTTAAAGATACCTATTATATTGATGAAGAAGCGGTGCAGAATGTGCGTAGCTACGACAATGAGATTCAAAGTTTGATAACAGTGTATGATGAAATATTGATGGAAACTGCGAAATCAAGCATTCGTTATACAGAGGTTGAGGACAATCTAAAATATATTGAATCCCATGTTAAGGTGATCAATGAAAAACAAGAGAAGATACAGAACTACTTGATGAATTTACGTGAAGATGAGCAGGAAGCGCAGCATAATGTATTGCATATTCAATGTAAGAAAGAAGAAGTGTACAGAAAACTGCTTGCTTCAAATCTGTCAAGTGTACCTGAACGCTTTATTATTATGAAAAATGAAATTGATGTTGAGATGCGTGAAGTGCATCAACTTTTTAATAAGCGTCCAATGAATGTAACGCAAGTAAGAGATAAAGTGAATAAAGTACTGACAACCATGAATACATTTGAGTCAGAAGCGATGGAAGTACTGGAGCATGCGCTTTATGCAGAAAAACTGATACAATATGGAAACCGTTATCGCAAAGATTCTTCAGAGGTTAATAAAGAGTTAATTGAAGCAGAACGCCTGTTTAGTAACAATAGATATAAACGCGCAGTAGAAGTTGCTGAGGCGGCGATTGAACGTGTAGAACCAGGAGTGACTGAGCGTATCGAGCAAAATATTCTTCATACAAAGCGCAGATAGAGTATAATGAAACGAATGATAAACCCGAGCCAACTTCAATGTGAAGTTTGCCGGGTTTTGCTTATTGAGGTGAAAGAATGATCTATTTAGATAATTGTGCAACAACAAAGCCGGATCCAGAAGTGTTAAAGACATTTCATACGGTAAATGAAAAGTATTATTTTAATCCATCAAGTCCACATCATAAAGGGCTTGAAACAAATAAATTATTAGAACAGGCGAGAAGTCAGATAAGAGATATATTGAAGCTTAAGAATCAATCTATTATTTTTACGAGTGGTGCCACTGAATCGAACAACCTACTTATTACAGGTATGGCAAGAAGTAAGAAACCGTTCGGACAGACGATTATTACTTCGCATCTAGAGCATCCTTCAGTACTAGAAACAGTACGTGCGCTAGAAAGTGAGGGATTCACAGTTAAGTATGTAGAGTTTAAGGACGGGCGATTAGATTTAGAACACTTTAAATCTCTATTAAACAGTGATGTGACTTTAGTCTGTTTAATGCATGTGAATAATGTCATGGGTGCAATATTACCGATCACATCTATCAAAGAAGTATTAAAGAATTATCCGAAAGTGCATTTTCATGTTGATTGTGTACAATCTTTTGGGAAGCTCGAACTTCCAGTTGATGCGATGGATAGCTTTGTACTTAGTGGTCATAAGTTCAATGGTCTGAAAGGTCAGGGTTTACTGGTCTTCAATCAACTGAAGACCATCACACATACTGTATTTGGCGGGGGTCAGGAGTATGGATTTAGAAGCGGAACGGTGAATGTTGCGAATGATGTTGCTTTAAGTCGCGCAGTACGTATTGCCGAAAGTGAGAGGACAGAATTATACTCACGCACGCAGCATTTTAAAGAACAGCTAGAACATGTAGTGCAGCAACTTCCGGGATTATATTTGAATTCACTTGAAGAGGGTGCGCCGCATATAGTAAATATCGGTTTCCCTGGCGTAAAAGGGGAGGTCATCGTGAATGCCTTTTCGAAAGAAGATATCTGCATTTCGACGACGAGTGCCTGTTCGTCAAAGCGAGCAAAGTTCAATGAAGCACTGAATGCGCTTCATGTACCTGAAACTGTCATAGCGGGTAGTGTCAGAGTATCATTTGATAAATATACAACACAAAGTGATATCAATCGATTCATCACAGTACTACAACAAATCTATCGTGAAATGAAGGAGTTAATCAAAGATGCAGTATGATCATATATTAGTCAGATATGGAGAATTAACATTAAAATCGGGTAATCGTAATACATTTGTAAATCAGCTTAAATCCAATATTAAATATGCGCTAATTCCGCTAACAGGTTATAAAGTAAATGCCAATAGAGACAGAATGTACGTAGAAGTCACTGAAGATGCTGATGTAGAAGAGATTATGAAACGAATTAGCAAAGTATTCGGTGTACATTCAGTGAGTCCGGTAGTGAAAGTAGAGAAAGATATCGACCAGATAAAATCGAGTGCAGTGAAGCTTGCGCGTGATATTGACGCACCGGGTGTTACATTTAAGGTAGATGCGAAACGTTCGGATAAAGGATTCCCTTATGATACATTCGCCTTACAGCAAGAGCTCGGGGGAGAAATCTTATCGAATATCGAACATTTAACGGTAGACGTTAAAAAACCAGATTATAAATTGCTCGTGGAAATTAGAAGTGATGCAGCATATCTATATTCTCGAGTGATTAAAGGCGCTGGAGGCCTACCGGTTGGAACGGGAGGAAAGACGCTCTTGATGCTATCAGGTGGTATTGATTCACCTGTCGCTGGAATTGAAGTGATGAAGCGCGGGGTTACGATTGAAGCGATTCATTTCCATTCACCACCCTTTACAAGTGAAGAAGCGAAACAGAAGGTCATTGATCTCACAAGGATTATGGCAGAAACTACTGGAGAGATTAAACTGCATCTTGTTCCGTTTACAGACATCCAGAAGATGATTCATAAGAAAGTGCCTGAAAACTTAACGATGACGTCGACACGTCGAATGATGCTTAAGATTTCAGATAAATTTGCTCGTCAAATTGATGCTAAAGCACTTGTCAACGGAGAAAATTTAGGACAAGTTGCGAGTCAGACACTTGGAAGCATGTATGCGATAAATGCAGTTACAAATTTACCAATATTACGTCCGTTACTAACATTGGACAAAGATGAGATTATTATTAAAGCAAAGGAAATCGGAACATTTGAAACGTCGATTCAACCGTTTGAGGACTGCTGCACAATCTTCACACCGAAAAATCCAAAGACCAATCCTAGACTTGATAAGGTTGAGAGCTTCGAAGCGGGCACTGATTTTGATGCGATGATTGAAGAGGCAGTAGCGAATATTGAGACATTAACAATTTCTAAGCATACAGATACGAAACAAGAATTCGACGAGCTGTTATAGGAGGCGTTCTTATGCTTGATAAAAATGTCGTTATAGCGCATCGTGGAGCGAGTGGTTATGCGCCTGAACATACTTTTGCATCGTACGATAAAAGTCATTACGATATGCATGCAGACTATATTGAGCTCGATGTTCATATGACATTAGATGGAGAAATCATTGTCATGCATGATGAATCAATCGAACGCACTGCACTGACGCCAGGGATTATTAAAGAGATGACCCTTCAAGAAATTAAACAGCTGACAATTGGGAAATGGTTCAATGAAAAGTTCCCTGAATTAAAGGCAGACTATTATGCTGAACAGATTGTACCGACACTGAAAGACATATTTGAACGTTATAAAGATGCAAATTATTATATAGAAACGAAATCCCCGGACATCTATCCGGGGATGGAATCAATATTAATCGATACGCTAGATGCATACGGCCTGATCAGTGACACGCGCCTAAAGAATCGTCAGACGGTTATACAGTCATTTAGTTTAGAAAGTTTAATCAAAGTGAATCAGCTCGTTCCCGATATGCCGCTCTTACTGCTCGCTAAAAAAGGTGTGCTGCGTGAAATGCCGGATGAAGATTTAAAGCAGATTCATGCATTCGTATATGCTGTCGGACCGAGTATCGCCGATCTGGATGAAACATTAATCAGCAGAATGCATGACCTTGGATATTTAGTCTTTCCATATACGCTCAATAAAGAAGCGGATATGGAACGCTTAATCAATGCAGGTATTGACGGAGCATTTACAAATTTCCCTGATCTGCTTCGTAAGCAGTTTAGAATAGATAACGGAGAAATATTTGAATAACTAATTATAGGACACCACAAAGTGTATCATAGCAACTTATAAGGAGGGCAACATGGATTTAAATATATTACTCATTTTAATATTTTTCGGATTCTTAGCGGCATTTATAGATTCAGTTGTTGGTGGCGGCGGACTCATCAGTATTCCCGCTCTACTTGCAACTGGTATGCCGCCATCCATCGCGCTTGGAACGAATAAGCTTGCTTCTTCTTTCGGATCATTTACATCAACGTTATCATTTTTACGTTCGAAGAAAGTCGATTTAAATATTGTTGGTAAATTATTTGCGTTATCATTTTTCGGTTCGATTCTCGGTGCATTTATTGCCACGAAGATGCCGCCTGAATATCTGAAGCCTATTGCGATCATCTGTCTGAGTCTGGTACTTGTGTATACGCTATTTAAGAAAGACTGGGGAAGCATTTCGACCTATAAGAAGTTAGATAAGAAAAAGTCGGCATTATTTATTTTTGCGATTACATTTATCGGCTTTTACGATGGGTTCTTAGGGGGAGGGACAGGAAGTTTCCTGCTATTCACCTTACTTATCATCGGTTTTGATTTCTTAAGAGCAGCAGGTAATGCAAAATTTCTTAACTTTGCAAGCAACTTAGGAGCTCTGCTCTTATTCATGGCACTCGGACAAGTAAATTATATGTATGGGCTGAGTATGGGAGCGGCAATGATAGCGGGAAGTTACACTGGTAGCCAATTTGCGATTAAGCATGGTGTATCATATGTGCGTATACTCTTTATCGTAGTGACGGTGCTGTTGATTGGAAAAAATATTGTGGACTACGTTCAGAATTATTTTATGAAATAGTCTGAACGATCAAATGATTTTAAATATGTGAAATGACCTGAAAAAGAACTGCACCGTAGTTATACGGTGCAGTTCTTTATATCTTATAGAAATGTGCGCTCAACTTTATTCCAGAATGAGTTTTCTTTCACTTTGACAGTTTTAATGATCTGTTTACTTAATGTAATATCGATTGTATCTGTATTCTGTATGGATAATGCCTCGTTATCTAGTCCCATTATCGGATAATAGTCTTCTAATTTATCTAGTATTAAAGAAAGCTTACGACCTTCATTTAAAATAATCGCATTACCAATAGTTCTGTAGTTGTTGTTGTTGAAAGATGCGATTTCAGTCATCTGGAAGCAACGTGTAAGCGGATCGATAATGGCGCCATCCAGTGATTTGCTATATCCAGTTGATCCGGTTGGTGTAGAAATCAGCATACCATCGCCGCGGAATGTCTCGAATTTCTGATCATCGATTAATACGTCCAGAGACATCGATTTAATAATTGAAGATTTAATATAGAAATCATTTAAACATAAGTAGCGCATCTCGTTATTAATATTTACATCTAACAAAGGATATTTGCGTACTTCGATGGAATCATCCTCGCTATTTAAAGCTTTATTTAGCAGTTCTGGATTATCAATATGGAAATCAGTATAGAAGTGTTTCTTATTATCTGTCGCAATGCCAACATATATTGCATCTTGACGAAATTTTGTTTTACGTACTGCTTGGAGAAACTCCCCGTCACCACCGATAGAAGCGATGATATTTGCAGTTTGGTGATTATCAGTTACTTCAAAGTCATAATGTTGAATTAACGTTTCAATTTGTGCCTTAGAGTTTAATCCAGCAGGTTCTCTGTTTGTGAAAAAGTAAATTTTATTTCTTTTTTCCATTTTCTTACCCCTCCTTATTGTTCACTGATAGATATTTTTGATACTATATATTATAAGGTCTAACTATTATATTTGAAAGGAAGATACGATGAGTAAAAGAGTGATAGCAATATTATTGGCTTTAGGATTATTTATTGTTGGGTCTACATTAAGCTTCTTCACAAACGTGTTATCTACAGATTTCGCTTCAAGCATGAAGGCACTAGACGAAGAAGGACTTACTTCATCTACTGTTGATGGCAGCGACACGACAAATCAAATTGCACGTATTGAAATAGACGGAACAATTATGGACACGGGGACGCCTTCGCCCTTCTCGGGTGAAAGTTACAATCACCAGCTGATACTGGATTCATTAGATGAGGTGAAAGACAACGGTAATATTAAAGCATTGATGTTAGTTGTGAATTCGCCGGGTGGTGGTGTTTATGAGAGTGCAGAAATTCACGATAAGATTGAAGCGGTCAAAAAAGCAGGTAAAAAAGTTTTTGTAACGATGAAAAATACGGCGGCTTCTGGAGGTTATTATATTTCAGCACCAGCTGATAAAATTTATGCTTCTAAAGAAACGTTGACGGGATCATTAGGCGTAATCATGCAATCTATGAATTATAAAGAGCTTGCGGATAAGTACGGGGTTAAATTCAACACAATTAAGAGTGGACCCCATAAAGACATTATGAGCCCTACAAAAGAGATGGATGAAACAGAACGTGCAATCTTGCAAAAGTTTGTCGATGAAAGCTATGAAGGTTTTGTAAATGTGATTAGTAATGGAAGACATATGGATAAAGCTCAAGTGAAAAAGATTGCTGACGGTAGAATCTATTCGGGTCAACAAGCGCAAAAATTGGATCTTGTAGATGAGATAGGCACTGAGGCAGATGCGATGAATGCACTGAAGAAAGAAATTAAAGCAAAAAACGCTGAAGTCATTGAATTTTCAGTGACAGATGACTTCTTTAATTCTAAATTCTTTGCAGCAGATTCTTTTGTAGGTCACTTAATGGGCAAGAACGATGTAGCTGCAATAAAAGAATTATTGAGTAAACGTCAAGGCATTCAACCAATGTACTTGTATGGGGAGTAGGTGGATGTAATGTATGAAGAAAAATATGATCAACATATTGAAAGTGACTTAGCTGTTCCAATGAATTCGCACAATGTGAATGATAAACTTACACAGCAGTTAATTCATGCGACAGAAGCTGGATTTGGTATTCGGTTTGTAGCATTTATCATTGATTTAATCGTTATTGGTTCGATTAAAAACATTGCATTAAATCCATTTGATGCATCATACGGTTTAAGTGATATGTATATTATGACACCGCTCTTTTCGGTCTATAATGTACTTAGTGCATTAATCTACTTTGGCTATTTTATTTTACTTACGTATTTCTTTAATGCAACACTTGGTAAGATGATCTTAAAATTAAAAGTAGTTCATGAAGATGGCCGCAAACTTTCTATAGGAACGGTTATTACCCGAGAATTCTTTGGACGATATATTTCTAACTTCTTCGCTTATTTACTTTATCTCGTTATACTATTTAATCCAAATAAGCGTGGTATACATGATCTGTTAAGTGATACACTCGTTGTTAAGGAAGAGAGTGCGTTATTAAGAGAAAAGCTTGTGAAGCAAGAAATCAGAATTTAATCAGTCAAATTAATTCGTTTTCTCTTATAAACATGTTAAATTAATAGTGTAAAACAATTTAGGAGGTATCATAATGGCACAAGTTACATTTAAGAACAATCCAATGAAATTATCAGGCGAGCCTGTCACAGTTGGGACGGCAGCTCCGGATTTTTCCGTATTAGCAAATGATTTAACGGTAAGAACATTAGCCGATTACGAAGGTAAGAAGAAATTAATCAGCGTTGTTCCATCTATTGATACAGGTGTATGTAGTACACAAACACGTAAATTTAATGAAGAAGCAGCAGGTATTGATAATGCTGTTGTTCTAACTATCTCTGCTGATTTACCATTTGCTCAGGCAAAATGGTGTGCAGCAGAAGGATTAGAGAACGTGATTACTTTAAGTGATCATAAAGACCTATCATTTGGTACGAACTATGGTGTCGTAATGGAAGACCTACGTTTACTTGCACGTTCGGTATTTGTTCTCAGCGATACAAACGAAGTAGTCTATACTGAAGTTGTTCCAGAAGGTACAGATCATCCCGATTATGATAAAGCGATTGAAGCATTAAAATCAATTTAATTACACGTATTAACTACTGCCCTTAATTTGGGGCAGTTTTTATTTGAAAGGATCATATATGATAGAAGAATTATTTAAAGTTATTGATAGTAAGGCGAAAGCACTCCAAAAAGAAAATGGACATAGTTTTATTGAGAATTTAGGATTAAGTCTTGAAGATATTTATATCAACCAAAGAGATCTACTGGAAAGAAGTACGAGTATTGATCGCAGAAAGGCATTCCAGTTCAGTTATTTAAGCTTATTGAAAGAAGAGATGATACAGCCGAATCACCAGATGACACCAGATAGTATTGGATATATGACTGCGTATGTAATGAATTTGTTTGTTCAAGATGAACAGCTTAAGATATTAGATCTTACGAGTGGTACAGGACATCTCTCGGCTACAATACATGAACAGAATCCAGGCAAGACTTTTGACCATGTACTTGTAGAAGTCGATCCTGTATTATCAAGACTCAGCATCCATTTAGCAAACTTTTTAGAGATACCCTTTGATGTCTTTCCTCAAGATGCAATTATGCCATTACCAGAAGGCGATTTCGATGTTGTTACTGGTGATTTTCCGGTAGGCTACTATCCAAATGATGTAAGAAGTCACGAAATGAAACTCGGATTTAAAGAAGGACATAGTTTTAGTCATCATTTATTAATTGAACAAGCGATAAATAGCCTAAAGCCAGGAGGTCTCGCATTTTTAATTGTTCCGACCCAACTCTTTGAAGGTGACAATGTGGAACAGTTACAAAAATTTGTTGCTACAGAAACAATAATGCAAGCCTTTTTGAATTTCCCTTCAAGTTTGTTCAAGACTGAAGCACGTCGAAAAAGCTTACTCGTATTAGAGCGAAAAGATGGTTCAAAATCCAAAGCAGTTGAAGTTTTACTTGCAAATATTCCCGATTTCAAAGATGAGAGAAATATGAAGACATTTATCGATGAATTAGAAGTGTGGCATTCAGAAAATCGTAACAAATAATTCTGTATTATTCTTGATAATAATCTGTAATAATGATTAAATATAAGTATTCAATTACTTAGGAGGAAGACCATGAAAAAAATTATGGCAATTAATGCAGGTAGTTCATCTTTAAAATTTCAGTTATTTGAAATGCCTGAAGAGAAAGTATTGACTAAAGGATTAGTAGAAAGAATTGGATTACCGAATTCAATCTTTACAATTTCAGTCAATGGTGAGAAGATTACTCAAACTTTAGATATTAAAAATCATGAGCAAGCGGTTGATATGATGCTTGATGAAATGAAAAAACACGGTATCATCCAAGATATTAATGATTTAGATGGTACAGGTCACCGTGTCGTACAAGGTGGAGACATCTTTGAAACAAGCGCGCTTGTAACAGATGAAGTAGAAAAGCAAATTGAAGAATTATGTGAGTTAGCACCATTACATAACCCTGCAAACTTAATGGGTATCCGTGCATTCCGTAAGATGCTACCAAATATTCCGCACGTAGCAATCTTTGATACTTCATTCCATACAACAATGCCTGAAGAAGCATTTCTTTACAGCTTACCTTACAAATATTATCAAGATTATGGTATTCGTAAATATGGTGCACACGGTACGAGCCATAAATTCGTAGCAGAACGTGCTGCAGAATTATTAGATCGTCCTATTGAACAATTACGTATTATTACTTGCCATATCGGTAATGGGGCTTCAATCGCTGCAGTAGAAGGTGGTAAATCTGTAGATACATCTATGGGGTTCACACCACTTGCTGGTGTTACGATGGGAACACGTTCAGGTAACCTTGATCCTGCAATCATTCCGTTCCTGATGGAGAAGACAGGTAAGACAGCTCAGGAAGTTATTAATGTATTAAATAAAGAATCTGGATTATTAGGAATTTCAGGGATTTCTAGTGACTTACGTGACATTGAACAAAAAGCTGAAGAAGGTGACGAACGTGCCATCTTAGCACTAGATGTATTTGCAAGTCGTATCCATAAATACATCGGGTCATATGCAACACGTATGAAAGGTCTGGATGCAATCGTGTTCACTGCAGGTGTTGGTGAAAACTCTGACGTCGTGCGTGCACGTGTATTAGAAGGATTAGAATTCATGGGCGTTTACTGGGATCCAAAATTAAATGCGGGTCTTCGTGGAAAAGAAGCATTTATCAACTATCCACATTCACCAGTTAAAGTTATGGTAATACCAACTGATGAAGAAGTTATGATCGCACGTGATACGATGACTTTCGGTAACTTAAAATAATATGAAAAAAAGGTCGGAACTATTGTTCTGACCTTTTTCCTTTTCAATAATAAATTACCTTATCGAGTATGATATGAACTCCCGGGTTTCTCTACTGTTTATGTTCTTCTAGCAGTTCTTTCGTAGCAACTTCTGGCTGGAAGTTATGTGGCATTGTTTCAGTTCTGACAACTAATACGTCACATTCTGCATGACGTACGATGGCCTCTGATACTGATCCGATGATGAAACGTTCAACCGCATTAAGCCCAGTTGAACCACACATGATTAAGTCTGCACCTAATTTTTGTGCGATTTTCTTAGGAATAATCGTCTTAGGTGAACCGTATTCAATTAAAGTATCCACGTTTGATACACCACGACTTTGTGCTACTCTTTTGTAGCCATCAAGCAATGACTCTGCAAACTGTGTTGCGCGTTCTGAAATAGAGCGGTCATACGCTTCGACGCTTGCATAGCTTCTTGTATCGATAACATTGATGATTGAGAGTGTTGCATTATTACGCTTAGCAACTTCGACTGCCTTATTGAAGGCCCATTCCGCTTCACTTGATCCATCGACTGCGATTAAGATATTTTTATACACTAACATAAAAATCCCTCCATTTACGATCTTTATTACACTTTTATTATATCACTAATGTTTAGAATGTAATAATAGAATTGTAAACATTTTATATATTCTGAATACTCTTACTAAATTAAATGATTGCGTTTTCATTTGTAAATGTTACTATATTCTTGTAAGGATAAATTAAGGGGAGTGTATGACATGTTAATAGGTATTCCAAAAGAAATTAAAAACAACGAGAATCGTGTCGCATTGACACCTGGTGGGGTTCATGCATTAGTTGATAACGGACATGAGGTTATCGTCGAAAAAGGTGCAGGACTTGGTTCTTACTTCACAGATGAGGATTACATCGAAGTAGGCGGACGCATTGGTTCAGTTGAAGAAGCATGGAATGTAGATATGGTAATGAAGGTTAAAGAACCTTTAGCGCCTGAATTTAAATATTTTAAAGAAGGCTTAATTTTATTCACATATTTACATTTAGCTCCAGAACCAGCATTAACGAAATCTTTATTAGATAATAAAGTGGTAGGGATAGCGTATGAAACAGTTCAGTTACCGACAGGTGGGCTACCATTATTATCTCCGATGAGTGAGGTTGCAGGTCGTATGGCAACACAAATCGGTGCACAGTTCTTACAGAAGATTCATGGTGGTAAAGGAATCTTATTAGCAGGTGTACCCGGCGTTCAAAAAGGTCGTGTAACAATTATCGGTGGAGGACAAGCTGGAACAAACGCTGCGAAAATGGCAGTCGGTCTAGGTGCTGAAGTTACAATCTTAGACTTAAGCCCAGTACGTTTACAGCAGTTAGATGATTTATTCGGAAATCAAGTTCAGACTTTAATGTCTACACCATTAAACATTGCTGACAGTGTACGTGAAAGTGATCTTGTGATTGGCGCAGTATTAATTCCAGGTGCGAAAGCTCCAAAACTTGTAACTGAAGAAATGATCAAGTCAATGAGCCCAGGTTCAGTAGTCATTGATATTGCAATTGACCAAGGTGGTATTTTCGAAACTTCAGACCGTATCACAACGCATGATGAACCAACATTCGTGAAACATGATGTTGTGCATTATTCAGTTGCGAATATGCCAGGTGCTGTACCACGTACATCAACGATGGCATTGTCGAATGCAACGATTCCTTATGCAATCCAGATTGCAAATAAAGGGTATAAGCAAGCAGCTTTAGATAACGAAGCAATCCTAAAAGGTTTCAATACGCTTGATGGACATGTTACTTTCGAGGCTGTAGCACAGGACCAAGGTTTAGAATACTTTGATGCAAAAACATTGTTGAATAATTAATGAAAGAATAAAATCGAGGCCCGCATATTGATGGGGGCCTCGATTTTTGTATATTAATGATAGATTTCTCTGCCATATGCATGCTGAAATGGAATCCATTTTTTAAGCTCAGTGAATTCATTGCTGTCTGCTACTTCCGGAATAATCTCAATTTTACCTTTGGAATGTCGTAACAGACGACCAAGCTGCTGCGTATTATCAACGATAGGTTTCAAGTAAGAAACATCCCCATGTGTGATGATTGCTGATACATTTATCTCAATTAATGCATCCATCGCTTTTAGTTGTGTGCGGAGCGGAATCTTATCAAATTGAGAATGCATGATCACTGGTGTTGATTCAGCAGCTTGAATTAATGTCCGCATCACTGGAATATCAAGGTTATTATCAGAGTCCAGTGCACCGAATATAAAGCCATCTATCTTCAACCGATTCAACTGTCTAATATCTTCCCGCATGATTTCGACATCAAATAAAGTGTAACGATAACTTTGGAATGATGGATTGATGAGTGCGTATACTCTGACGTTTAGGGGATGGCAGTATTCTATCGCTATTTTTGCGAATCCGTAACTTGCTGTCATCCCGGTCTGATTGATAACAATATGTGTTCCTCCATGATTCACTGCTTCGTATAGATCATGGAAAGTTTCGACGACATTATATGTGGTCATTTTACATAGCTCGTGAGTACTTCGTATCCATCTTCTGTTACTAGAATATCGTCTTCAACGCGAACGCCGACTGTTTCAGGATAGTAAATACCGGGTTCGATTGTAAATACCATACCAGCTTGTAATGTGTTTTCATTTGATGAAGAGATATCTGGGAATTCATGTACACTGATGCCGAGACCGTGACCTAGACGGTGTGGGAAATAGTCTCCATAACCTTTAGAGGTGATATAATCACGTGCAGCTGCGTCGATGTCTTTAATAGGTACACCGGGCTTTACAAGTGCTATCGCACGTTTATTTGCTTCTGTAACGATACTGTGAATATCTTGATGGAGTTGAGGAGGCGTACCGAATGCTACTGTACGTGTAATATCAGAACAATAACCTTTGTATATAACACCAAGATCAAAGAGTACATATTCGTCCTCATTCAACGTTCTTCCTCCAGGTGTGCCGTGTGGACTTGCTGCGTGATCACCAAAGAGTACCATCGTACTGAAACTCATATCAGAAATACCTTCAATACGTTTCATTTCATTTTCAATAATCTGCACAACTTCCGCTTCAGTAATACCGATTTTTAATGCTGCTACTCCGGTTTCAACTGCTTGGTCTGCGTAGCGTGCAGCTTGTTTTAATAAAGCAATCTCATCTTCTGATTTAATGTTTCGCATGTCTTTAATGATCTGATCGATTGACTGTAATGCACTTGGTTTGAAGTGCAGCTGAATTGCTTTCTCACGCTTTACTGTTACATGTTCCTCTTCGATAAACATCACAGCTCCATCTGGAATCTCAAGCTGATGTTTCGCTACTTGAAAGGCATCTTCTGTATCTGAATAGCCAATTGTATTTAAGTTTGACGCATTTATCGCATCGTTCACTTCCATTGCAGGCACGATTAATGATGCTTCGTGCTGCGTTACGTATAAAGCCGTAAGTCGTTCGTGTGGGTCAGAAAGGAAGCCACTGAAGTAATTAATATTTTCTGGTGTTGTAATAAAAGCATGTGTAATATTCTGTTCAGTCATATAAGCTGTCAATTTTTCTAGATTTTTCATATCATTGCTCCTTTTTCATAGTACTACTAGTGTAAATTAGATTAATTGATTATTCAATTTTCATGTGTCGGCTTTTTAAATAAACTTTAATTCATGTATAATAGAACCTAACAATAGGAGAGAGGTGTTATAATGGAAATCTTTTTTCACGGTCAATCTTGTATTACATTCGAACATAATGGAAAGAAAGTCATTGTAGATCCTTTTATTAATGGGAATAAGCTGTCAGACTTAGATAGTGAAACACTTGAAGTGGATTATATTGTACTTACACATGGACATGGCGACCATCTAGGAGATACTGAAGCAATTGCAAAGCGCACAGGAGCAAAGGTAATTGGAACACCAGAACTTTGTGATTATTTAGCAGGTAAAGGTGTTGAAAATACACATCCGATGAATATCGGTGGGAACGTAGCATTTGATTTTGGTAAGGTAAAATATGTGCAGGCATTCCATAGTAATTCTATTACTGAAGCGGGTGACATCATTTATTTAGGTATGCCTTGCGGTCTGGTCTTTACACTAGGAGAAAAGGTTATTTACCATTGTGGTGACACTGGATTATTCTCTGATATGAAATTAATCGCAGAGCGTCATCCTGCTGATGTCTGCTTTGTTCCGATCGGCGATAATTTTACGATGGGTATTGATGATGCAGCTTATGCTATTAATGAATTGATCAAACCGACTATTGCTGTTCCAATTCATTACAACACATTTCCGTATATTGAAGTTGATGTGAATGCGTTTGCTGATAAGGTACATACGAAGGTTAAAATATTGCAGAGCGGTCAATCTGTTTCAATTTAATAATAAGTAAGAGAATGGGTGGAACATTGACAAAACATGAACAAATCATAGAACATATCACCAATTTACCCGTGGGGTCAAAGATATCTGTAAGACAAATCGCAAAGATACTCCGTGTATCTGAAGGTACTGCATATCGTGCAATTAAAGAGGCAGAGAATAATGGTATCGTTTCAACGATTGAACGTGTTGGAACGATTCGTATAGAAAAGAAGAAGCGCAATGCAATAGATAATCTGACGTTTGCAGAGATTGTTAATATTATTGACGGTCATGTTATTGGTGGGCGTGAGGGCCTGCATAAATCATTGACCAAGTTTGCAATTGGTGCCATGGAACTAAACGAAGTGGAGAAGTATATCGGTGAGAATACCTTGCTTATTGTCGGTAACCGTTCAGAAGTACAGAAGCTTGCCTTGTCAAAAGGCTCTGCCGTACTCGTTACAGGTGGTTTTGATACTACTGAGGAAGTTAAAAAAATGGCAGACAGCTTAGAATTGCCGATTATCTCTTCTAATTTTGATACCTTTGCTGTCGCAAACATGATCAATCGCGCTATCTATGATCAGCTGATAAAAAAAGAAGTGCTCACAGCACAAGATATATTGATAAAGATAGAGAATACAATCTGTTTAAGAGAAAACGATACTGTCAGTGAATGGAATCATCTTTCAGAATCATCGAAGCACACGAGATTTCCAGTGCTGGATGATAATAATAAACTGAGTGGAATCGTAACAAGTAAAGATGTACTAGGGAAGAATCCTAATGAGAAGATTAAAAAGGTGATGACGAAAAATCCCGTATCAGTGAACTTAAATTCTACTGTCGCAAGTTGTGCGCATATTATGATCTGGGAAAGCATTGAACTGCTGCCAGTTGTTTCTAGATACAATAATCTACTTGGTATCGTATCGCGAGAAGATGTGTTGAAGGCGATGCAGGTTGTCGATCGTCAGCCTCATATTGGTGATACGATTAATGATCAGGTGCTTAAGAAGATGACATTTAAAGAAGGTGAAATTTCAGTGAAAATCTCACCTCAAATGTCCAATCAGTTTGGCATGCTGAGTAAATCTGTTTATTTAGCGATTATAGAAGAGACAATAAATCATGAAATGAAAAAGCATATTAAAGGCGATATACTAATAGATAATATCGATATTATATTTATTAAGATCGTACAGATGGACAGTGAAGTGAATGTGACATTTACGTTGCTCGATCTTGGTAGAAAAGCAGCGAAAGTAGAGGTGGCGTTATCTGTCCGCAATCAAACCGTTGCCAAATCACTTTGTGCGGTACAGGTGATTGAACATTTCTATTAAATAACAAAACCCATACGTGTATATGCGTACGGGTTTTGTTATTAATGAAGCTATCGTTGGCGCTGTTTCTTTTCAAGTTCAGCCCATGCAGCGTCTTCATCTGCAAAGTGAGACTCAAAATGATGCTTTGCTCTAATCGCATATTGATAGTTAACTACTGCAAAGACGATCAGTATCGCGCATACTACAAAAGTAAACCACTGTGGAAATAACAGCATCTGGTTCAAAGCGAAGGCAAACATAAAGATAGCGAAACATTGACGTGCTCGAGCGCGATACCAGGCGCGACGAACGTCTTTCACTGTTCTGAAGTACTTAGCGATATTAAATATAGTAAATATAAATGAAAACAACATAACAGCAACAAGTGCTGATATAATATAAGGAAAAATAACTTCCATTTGAATTAACCTCCAGTCTTATCGATTATATCAACGAAATGAATTTTAGTAAATAAAGGAGAATATATGAATAAACAAGAAATAAATGCACTGATTAATGAAATCAATGCTTACGAGACAATTATTATTTTTAGACATGTCCGACCGGATCCAGATGCATTAGGTTCACAAATAGGATTAAAACATGCGATTAAGCGTTTATATCCCAATAAACGTGTATATGCGGTGGGTACTGAAGTTGAAAATTTAAAGTTTATCGGTGACATGGATACTTTAACTGATAAACAGTTTGAAAGGGCGTTAGCGCTCGTTTTAGATACTGCAAATGCACCGCGTATTGATGATAGCAGATACACGCTTTGTGATAAGGTAATAAAAATCGATCATCATCCCCCTGTAGATCAGTATGGAGAACTTAACATCGTGGATACGACTGCATCGTCAACAAGTGAAATCATCTATGAAATATTGACTTCTCTAGGATATGGAAGTGATTATATCGATACCGCAGCAGCAAAGTGTCTTTATATCGGGATTGTTGGAGATACTGGAAGATTTCTCTTCAATAATACAACATCGCGAACGATGGAAGTTGCTGCTGAACTACTTAAGTTTGATATAGATCATACGAAGATGATTAATCAAATGCAGCAACGAGAGGCTTCAAGTATGAAGTTTCAAGGCTTTGTGCTGCAAAACTTTAACTTTGATAATGGAGTCGGCAATATTTTTATTTCTAAGGAAATACTAGAAAGATTTAATATTACCGCTTCAGAGGCTTCGTTATTTGTCAATGCCTTTTCCGATATGAAAGGAATCAAAGCATGGGCTTATGCTGTAGATGAAGGCGATGCTATTCGCGTGAGACTTAGAAGTAAAGAAGTTGTGATTAACACGCTCGCTGCTAAATATAATGGCGGAGGTCATCCATTGGCAAGTGGTGCTTCTGTATATAGCATATCGGAATACGAGCAGTTGTTAAGTGAACTAAAGAAACTTGTAAATGGGTAGGTGAAACGAATGGTTGTTCATTTAAATGTGCATTCGGCATATGATCTTTTACATTCTACAGTTGAAATCGATAAGTTAGTGACACGTGTCACAGAATTAAAAGAACATGCAGTTGCCCTGACAGACTTTAATGTATTATTTGGTGTGCAATCATTTTATAAGGCATGTATTGCTGCTGATATTAAACCGATAATTGGAATGGAGATATGTGTGACGGATGGCCTGAAACAAATTCATGCCGTATGTCTTGCACGCAACAATACAGGATATGTGAACCTGATCAAACTTTCATCGAGAATACAGCTTAAAGGTGTAACGCTCACACCTTTAAAATGGCTGACACAATATCAATCTGGACTAATCGTAATCTTCAAGTCGATTACGGAGTCAGAATCACATTTTACACAGGGTATCGAATCTTATTATATTTGCCATAACAGTTCTCTTGCTGCAAAAAAAGTATATATAGAAGATGTACTTTATCTAGAATCCAGTGGTGTACAGCATCTGGAAGTACTCAATGCGATAGAGGAGAATAAGAAGCTGCCATTAGAAATGGTACAAATCAAAGCGGGCACAGCGTATATGAAGGGTGAAGCGCAACTCGTTGATTTGAAGATTCCGCAGGACTATATAGACCGCACGCATGAAATTGCAGAACAATGTAATGTAGATATTACAAAGCATCATGCATCTATGCCGAAATTTCCTATCGATGGTTATTCGAGTGATGCATATCTAATGAAGCTGCTTCAAGATAAAAAGAAAGAGATTCCACATTTTGATGAACGCTATGAGCAACGTCTGCGTTATGAATATGATGTCATAACGCAGATGGGGTATGCCGATTACTTTTTGATTGTCGGTGATTTAATTCAGTATGCAAAGGAAAATGATATTCTTGTTGGCCCGGGGCGTGGTTCTTCAGGTGGCTCACTAATCAGCTATGTGCTTGGAATCACTGAAGTAGATCCTGTTCAATACAATCTGCTCTTCGAACGGTTCTTAAATCCAGAACGTGTGACGATGCCAGATATTGATATTGATTTTGAAGATACGAAGCGTGATCAGGTGATTCAGTATGCGGTTGACAAATATGGTAAATACAATGTCAGTGGCATCGTGACATTCGGACATTTAAATGCCCGTGCTGTAATGCGTGATACAGGGCGTATATTACAGTTTTCAGATGCCGAATTAAAAGAAATCAGTACTTTGATTCCAAAACGTGTCGGTATCACACTTGATGATATGAAGACGGATGAGGATTTTGTGCGGTTCATCAATAAGAGTGATCGTCGAAAGCAATGGTTTGACATTGCTTATGCGCTCGAAGGACTCCCGCGTAACACATCGACACATGCTGCTGGCGTAATTATTCATGATCAGCTACTGACAGATTACGTGCCGATTATAGAAGGAGATTCAGTGTCACTTACGCAGTGGACGATGACAGAAGTTGAATCTATCGGTTTACTGAAAATCGACTTTTTAGGACTAAGGAATCTGTCAATCATACATAATGTGATGGATCAGGTTAAGATACAGTTTAATCAGCAGCTTGACCTGAATACATTGCCGCTTGATGACCCTAAAGTCTATGCATTACTGGCGCAAGGTGACACCACTGGTATATTCCAGCTCGAATCGGATGGTATTCGAAATGTACTGCGTAATCTGAAACCCAGTCATTTCAACGACATTGTTGCCGTGCTGGCACTTTATCGACCAGGCCCTATGGAACAGATTCCAGTCTATATTGAAAGAAGGCACGGTGCTCAATCTGTAGATTATATTCATGACGATCTAAAAGCGATATTGAAAGATACATTTGGTGTCATCATTTATCAAGAACAAATTATGCAGATTGCAAATCAATTTGCAGGATTCAGTTACGGAGAAGCGGATATATTAAGGCGAGCCATGAGCAAGAAGGACATGTCGGTGCTACTGACAGAAAAAGAACATTTTATTTTAGGAAGCGTCAATAAAGGTTATGATAAACAAACCGCAGAAGCGATATATGAATTAATATTGAAGTTCGCGAACTATGGATTTCCGAAAGCGCATGCAGTTGCATATGCGAAAATCGCTTACTGTATGTTATACCTGAAAGTACATTATCCAAATATCTTCTATACAGCTATCCTGAGTAATCAAATCGGCAGTGAGCACAAGACTAAAGAGATTATCGATGAAGTCAAGAAACGTGGTATACCGATATATGCTGCCGATATCAATAAGGCACATTGGTATTATCGCACATATAAGGACGGTATATTAAACGCTCTAGGTGTCATTAAAGGACTCGGCTACAAAAGTGTTCAGGATATTATTGATGCAAGAAAACAAGGTTCATTTAAAGATATCTATGATTTCTGTGCACGTATCCCCTCACGAATTGCTAGTAAACCTTTATTAGAAGCTCTAATCCATGCCGGCAGTTTTGATTCCTTTGGACACACGCGCGCAACATTACTTGCATCACTTGATATGATAATCGATGTTGAAAGGACAAACGAAGGAGAAGGAAGCTTCCTAGAGTCGCTTGGTTTAAATAAGAAGAAAGATTATATCATTCACGAAGAAATGTCAGATATGAAAAAAGCAGAATATGAAAAAGCATATCTTGGCTTTTATTTAACGAATCATCCGGTCGAATCACGTTTTAAAGCACTTCAATATTTGCCGTTATATAAAATTGCGCAACGACTGAATCAGCATTACATGCTGATATTCATTGATGAAGTGAGAAGGATTAGAACAAAGAAAGGTCAACCGATGGCATTTATCAAAGGCTTTGATGGTACAGATAATATCGATATCGTATGTTTTCCAGATACTTATCGTAAGTTTGAGACAGCGATTCAATCTCATCAAATGGTTGTGATCAATGGGAAATTTGATAATAACAGAGGGAAAGATAACTATATCGCTGAAACGATTGAAACTGTCGAATCATTTATAAAAAGAATATACGAGCAAGCTCGATTTATTTATATACGCGAACGGTTGCCAGAGACTTTTATTCTAGATGAAGGGGAGATACAGGTCATCTATTTTGATCGTGCACAACATGTAATTGGCACAGTGTCCAAAGATAAAATTAAAGAACTGGTTGAATATTTCAATCCTGAAGACATTCGCATAATATAAACTTTATTAAAAATTAAACATGTGATATATTAATCCTTAGTGGTCAGACCACTAAGGATTCTTTTGGAGGTGCAACTGTGAATACCCCGCATAAAGGTTTTAATCATGTTTTAGATGAAATCGACCGTATGATAAAGAATGATGGACTGAAGTCTGGTGATAAACTTCCATCTGAAAGACATTTGAGCGAATTACTCAATATTAGTCGCTCAAGCATAAGAGAAGCATTACGCGCACTTGAGATTCTTGGCGTTATCGAGACAAGACGGGGCGAAGGAACTTATTTATCTGATATGGATAATAACCAGTTCTTCGAGCTGATAGGTGGATATTTGATCACGTCAAGGGCACAAACAGGTGAAATAAAGGATTTTATACATATGATTGAAAGCAGTATAACAATTGAAGAGAACAAGACGATTGAAGAATGTATCAATACAAGCAACACAATCATGTTTAGAGTTTGGAAATTATTAAAGCGCTATGAAGCGACTTATGATGAGAAGGCGTGAGCATATGTTTAAGGATATCTTTAAAAAGAATAAGAAGAAAAAATATGTAACCGTTAAAAATATGACAGATACAGAAGTACCTGAAGGTATAATGGCGAAATGTCCAAAATGTCAAAAAATCATGTATACAAAAGAGCTGCAAGAAAATCTAAATGTCTGTTTTAACTGTGATCATCACATGGCGATGAACGCCTATGACCGCATTGATGCTTTGATGGATAAAGATACATTTAAGGAACTGGATAAACATGTTGAACCAGTCAATCCGCTTAACTTTCCGAATTATGAAGAGAAAATAGAGAAAGATAGAATGAAGACGAAGATTGATGAAGCAGTCGTAACCGGATGGGGTACTATCAACGGCTATGAAACGGGTATCGCTGTAATGGATTCAAGGTTTCGTATGGGCTCTATGGGAACGGTTGTTGGAGAGAAGATTACACGTGTAATTGAATATGCGACGAAACAGCAGATGCCTTTTATTATCTTTACAGCAAGTGGTGGTGCGAGAATGCAGGAAGGAATACTATCGCTGATGCAAATGGCCAAAGTGAGTGTGGCTTTGAACCGACATCGTGAAGCAGGGTTATTATACATTGCATTCATGACACATCCTACGACAGGTGGTGTATCTGCAAGTTTTGCATCTGTCGGAGATATTAATCTTGCGGAACCAGAAAGTTTGATTGGATTTGCAGGACGACGTATCATCGAACAGACGATTAATGAGAAATTACCTGATGATTTCCAGACCGCTGAATTTCTACTGGATCATGGACAGCTTGATAAAGTTGTCCATCGTAATGAGATGAAAGAGGTCCTTACTACAATCTTGAAATTACATCAAAGGGGTGAAAATTAATGGTGCTGGATTTTGAACAACCTATTAGAGATATCGAAAAGAAAATTCAAGATATAGAGCAGTATATGAAAGCATCTGATGTTGATTTAACACATGAGGTAGAATTACTGAAGGCAAAGAAAGAAAACCTATTTAAATCAATCTATGCCGATCTGTCCCCTTGGCAAAGAGTGCAGATTGCACGTCTAGGTGAAAGACCGACAACTTTAGATTATATTGCGCATCTATTTGATGAGTTTATGGAATTTCATGGAGATAGAAACTTTAGAGATGATCCTGCAATCGTCGGAGGTATTGCTTCTTTCCAAGGCCGTCCTGTTACTGTCATTGGTCACCAAAGAGGAAAAGAGACGAAAGATAATATATACAGAAATTTCGGTATGGCGCATCCAGAAGGTTATCGTAAAGCGATGCGATTGATGAAGCAAGCTGAAAAGTTCAACCGTCCGATTATATGCTTTATCGATACGAAAGGAGCATATCCTGGTAAAGCAGCTGAAGAACGCGGGCAGAGTGAATCGATTGCACGCAATCTAGTAGAGATGGCTGCACTTAAAGTACCGGTTATCTCGATTGTCATCGGGGAAGGTGGAAGTGGTGGAGCACTTGGTTTAGGTGTATGTAATACATTGTTAATGTTAGAAAACGCAACGTATTCCGTCATTTCTCCAGAAGGTGCGGCAGCGTTACTGTGGAAAGATAGTACACTGGCCCAGTTGTCGGCAGAAACGATGAAGATTACTGCACCTGACTTACTTGAACTTGGCGTCGTAGATGAAGTGATTCATGAAATACCTGGTGGTGCACATCGAGATATCGCACAACAAAGTCAGTTGATCAATAAAGCATTAACTCCGTATATTCGTGAACTTTCACAACGCTCTGCAGAGGACATTGTGCAGCAACGTTATGATAAGTTTAGAGCAATCGGTGAAATCAAATAAAAAGATATTAACATAATATGAAAAGATAGTTGAAAACGTTGTCTAAATAATGAGTTGGCGACGTTTTTTTTGAATGTTTTTTTAAAACGTTTTCATTGTTACGAACATGTGATATTGATGGATAATGTGAAAGTAATGTGTTAATTTAAAGATAAAGAATACACAAAGTGAGGAATTGATATGAAAAAGATAGCTGTATTAACGAGTGGTGGCGATGCACCTGGAATGAATGCTGCTGTTCGTGCTGTTGTGCGTAAAGCAATGTATTATGGCATAGAAGTTTATGGCGTATATCAAGGGTATCAAGGATTAATCAATAATAATATTAAGAAGATGGAACGTGGTACTGTAGGGGATAAGATACAGCGTGGGGGGACGTTTCTGCAGTCGGCACGTTGTCCAGAATTTAAAGATCCAGAAGTACGTAAGCAGGCGATTGCCAATTTAAATAATCTTGGTATCGAAGGTCTAGTGGTTATTGGTGGCGATGGAAGTTATCGTGGTGCTCAAAGACTGAATGAAGAAGGCATAAAGACAATCGGTATTCCAGGAACAATCGATAATGATATCAACGGCACAGACTTTACGATAGGATTTGATACGGCTTTAAATACGATTGTAGAAGCAATTGATAAGATTAGAGATACAGCGTCGAGTCATGAACGTACATTCATCGTAGAAGTCATGGGGAGAGATGCCGGAGACTTAGCGCTATGGTCTGGTCTTGCAGGAGGTGCTGAGACAGTATTGTGTCCAGAGCACCGTAAAGATGTCAAGGTCATTGCAGATAAAATTCAACAAGGGATCGAACGTGGCAAGAAACATTCTATCATCGTTGTTGCTGAAGGCGTTATGACCGGTGAAGAATGTGGTCAGGAACTAAAGAAATATATTAATGTTGATACTCGTATCTCGGTACTTGGTCATATGCAGCGTGGAGGCTCACCTTCTGGAATGGATAGAGTACTTGCAAGTCGTCTAGGTGGCTATGCTGTAGAACTGCTGATGAATAATGAAACTGGCCTTGCAGTTGGCATTCAGAATAATAGTTTATCTAAGACTAAGTTTGAAGATATCTTCACATCTGTCCATCATTTAGATGAGAAGATGTATGATTTATCTAATGAATTATCGATATAATGCAATAAGTGTCGCAACAAATATAATGGAGGCTCATAAAATGAGAAAAACTAAAATAGTATGTACAATCGGACCGGCTTCAGAATCTCCTGAAATGTTAGAGAAATTGATGAATGCGGGTATGAACGTTGCTCGACTTAATTTCTCGCATGGTTCACACGAGGAACATCAGGCACGTATCGAGACAATTCGCTCTGTAGCGCAACGTTTAAATAAGACGGTAGCAATCTTGCTTGATACGAAAGGTCCTGAAATTAGAACACATAATATGGGAAACGATAAGATTGAACTTGTCAAAGGTTCAACTGTTACAGTCAATATGGAACAAGTATTGGGCACGCCTGCAGAGTTCTCGGTCACGTATCCTGAACTAATCAATGATATTCATATAGGTTCTACAATTTTGTTAGACGATGGATTGATCGAACTTAAGGTCAAAGATATCCTGCATGACGAAGGTAAGATTGTATGTGACGTCATCAATGCAGGTGAACTAAAGAATAAGAAAGGTGTAAATTTACCTGGTGTCAAAGTAAACTTGCCTGGAATTACAGATAAAGATGCTTCAGATATTCTATTCGGTATCGAACAGAAAGTAGACTTCATTGCGGCATCATTTGTACGTCGTGCGAGTGATGTATTAGAAATTCGTGAAATATTAGAGAAAAATCAATGCGACTTTATTCATATTATCCCTAAAATTGAAAATGAAGAAGGGATAGAGAATATCGATCAGATTCTGGAAGTTTCTGATGGACTGATGATTGCACGTGGAGATATGGGGGTTGAAATACCCGCTGAGCAAGTACCGCTAGTACAGAAAGAATTGATTCAGAAGTGTAATATTCTCGGAAAACCTGTAATCACTGCCACACAGATGCTCGATTCTATGCAGCGTAACCCACGTTGTACACGTGCAGAAGCAAGTGACGTTGCCAACGCCATCTATGATGGAAGTGACGCGGTGATGTTATCAGGTGAAACGGCTGCAGGATTATATCCGGAAGAATCGGTTAAGACGATGCACAATATTGCATTTGCTGCAGAAGAAGCACAAGATTATAAGCGCATGCTTTCAGACCGTACGAAATTAAATCAGCCATCTATGGTAAATGCGATTGGTGTGTCTGTAGCTCATACTGCTTTAAATTTAGACGTACAGACGATTGTCGCTGCAACTGAAAGTGGTACAACAGCACAGATAATCTCTAAATATCGCCCACATGCACATATTATCGCAGTAACACCTTATGAAGAAACAGCGAGACATCTTTCTTTAGTATGGGGCGTAATACCTATAGTGAAGACTGGTAAATCTACAACAGATGAATTATTAGATAAATCTGTACAGGCAGCAATTGAAATAGGAACTGTCGAAAATGGAGATTTAATCATTATTACAGCAGGTATCCCAACAGGTGAAGCAGGAACTACGAACTTAATGAAGATTCATCTGATTGGTGATGTGATTGCAGCAGGAACAGGTATAGGTAGAACTGCAGCACACGGCAAGGTCATTAAAGCAAATAGTGCAGAAGAACTACAAGGTATTGATATGACGGACAAAGTTGTCGTATCACCGCAGACAGATGCAGATATGGTACCTTATCTTGAACAGGCAGTTGCGATTGTAACTGAAGAAGGTGGATTAACATCACATGCGGCAGTCGTTGGGCTTAATCTCGGTAAACCGACAATCGTAGGTGTCCAGGATGTGATGAATACATTAGAAAACGGTACACTTGTAACAGTAGATGCACAGCATAATAAAGTATATATCGGGCACGCAAAAGTAAACTAAAATAAGGATGAGCATTTGCTCATCCTTATTTTTGATTTCTGTAAACTTTTTTGATTATAATTGAAGCTAAATGCCCTTGATACTTTCTTTATCTATAATTATGTTTTTCGAAGTTGTCTTTCTTAAATCCACCCTGCACATAATACATAACTGCTAATAGGATAAACCATAATGGTGAAACGAATAATCCCAAACGTGTGTCTTCTGCTATAAATAAGAGCATGAACACAAAGGCAAAGAATGCAAGCACAATGTAGGCTGCTATTTTTCCGCCAGGCATTTTATAAGTACTATGTTCATGAAGTTCTGGTCGTGTTTTTAAATATTTCAAATAAGCGAACATAATAATTGACCATACAACGATAAAGAATACAGTAGCAACTGTAGTTACGAGTGTAAATACAGCATTTGCATTCGGAATAATATAGTTCAATAATACGGATATTAATAGAAGTACACTTGAGAACACAACTGCATTCGCTGGTACGCCAGCTTTATTCGTTCTTTGAAAGAAGCTGTCATCTCCCTTTGAGAAGTTTTTACTTAATCCGAATAGCATACGGCTGTTTGAAAAGATTCCGCTGTTACATGAAGATGATGCGGATGTGATAACTACAAAATTGATTAAACTTGCTGCAAATCCGATACCGATCAGTCCAAAGAACTTAACGAATGGACTTTCGTTCGGATCGATTTTGTCCCATGGTGTAACACTCATGATGATGATTAAAGAACCAATATAAAATAAAACGATACGAATAGGTACACTGTTTATTGCACGAGGTAATGTTTTCTCTGGATCTTGAGCTTCGCCCGCTGTAACACCGATAAGCTCGATTCCTACGAAACTAAATATTGCCATCTGGAAGCTCAGCAGAAAACCATTCATTCCATTCGGGAAAAAACCGTTATGTGACCATAGATTAGTAAGTGATGCATGTCCAAACTTCGTTTCAAACCCGATTACAATTAGGATAATACCAACAAGTATAAGTGCGATGATTGTAATTACTTTAATGATAGCAAACCAGAATTCAAGTTCTCCGAAGAGTTTGGCTGTAAGTAAATTCAGTCCCATCAATACAACGATACAGATTAAAGAAGATGCCCATGTCGGGAAGTCCGGCCACCAAAATTGAACGTACTTCGCAACGGCAGTCACTTCTGCCATTCCAGTTACAACCCAGCAGAACCAATATGTCCAGCCTGTAATATACCCCATGAAATCTCCAAGATAATCTCTTGCAATATCAGTAAATGAATGATAATTCGTATTGGATAATAATAATTCTCCAAGCCCTCGCATAAATAAGAATAAGAACAATCCTATAACGAGGTATGTCAATAATATCGAAGGTCCTGCGAAATTGATAGATTTACCAGCTCCTAAAAATAGTCCGGTACCTATAGCTCCACCAATTGCAATAAGCTGAATATGTCTGTTTGAAAGCGCACGCTGTAAACCATTTTGACTGTTACTATTTGATTGAGTATTCACATTTTTTCCTTCTTTCCTTAGTATTTTTCTATTATGTTATGAATTATCAAAAACTTCAAACTTTTTTTTGAAATATATCTATAACTAAAACTTATGACCCTCAATAATAAACTACTATAATTCATAATCATTCACAAAATAAAGACAATTAGCTATAATATGAAGTGTGAAAGCCGTTACATTGGGCATAGCAAAATTTTGTTGTAAAGGGGAAATAGAAATGGCAGAATTAGTTAAAGGGCTTGAAGGTATTATAGCTTCGAACACAAAAGTGAGTTCGATTGTTGGGGATCAACTGACATATGCAGGTTATGAAATTGATGACTTAACTGAAAATGCATCGTTTGAAGAAGTAATCTTCTTACTTTGGAATTTCAGATTACCGAATAAAGAAGAACTAGAAAATTTAAAATCTCAGCTTATCGAATATATGAATCTACACCCAAGAATGTATAGTCATTTCGAAGATTATACTGCGGATGCTGTGCATCCAATGACAGGACTTCGTACTTCATTGTCATACCTTGCTCATTTCGATCCACGTGCTGATGAGTTCAATGAAGATGCACATATGGATAAAGCGATTCGTATTCAGGCAAAAGTAGCATCGCTTGTTGCTGCATTTGCACGAGTTCGTCAAGGAAAAGAAGTGGTTAAACCAAAGAAAGAATTAAGCTATGCAGCGAACTTCCTTTATATGTTATTTGGTGAGGAACCAACAGCAATTCAGGAGGAAGGCTTCAACAAAGCATTGATTCTTCATGCCGATCATGAACTGAATGCGTCTACGTTTACGGCACGTGTCGCTGTATCTACATTATCTGATATGTATTCAGGTGTCGTTGCTGCAGCTGGTGCACTAAAGGGGCCGCTTCACGGTGGTGCAAACGAACAAGTTATGAAGATGTTGAGTGAAATCGGTTCAATCGATAATGTTGAAGACTATATCAATAAAAAAATTGAGAATAAAGAAAAGATTATGGGATTTGGTCACCGTGTGTATAAAAACGGAGATCCACGTGCTAAATATTTAAAAGAGATGTCTCGTAAGATTACAGACGAAACTGGGCATAAAGAACTTTTCGAAATGTCAGTTAAAATTGCTGATTTATTAAAGGAGAAAAAAGGGTTATTACCAAACGTTGATTTCTACTCAGCAACGGTTTATCACTCAATGGGTATCGAACATGATCTATTTACACCAATCTTTGCAGTAAGTCGTACATCTGGCTGGATTGCTCATATTCTTGAGCAATATAATGATAACCGTATCATTCGTCCGCGTGCAAACTATATCGGTGAAGTTGGCCGTAAGTATGTACCAGTTGAGGAACGATAAAATACAAATATGGAGGAATATATAATGGCAGATAAAATTACAAATTCTAATGGAGTATTAAACGTACCAAATCATCCTGTAGTTCCATTTATCATTGGTGATGGAACAGGTCCAGATATATGGAATGCAGCGAGCCGCGTGTTAGATGCAGCAGTTGAAAAAGCATACAACGGAGAAAAGAAGATTGAATGGAAAGAAGTACTTGCTGGTCAAAAAGCATTTGATGCAACGGGTGAATGGTTACCACAAGAAACGTTAGATGTGATTGATGAGTACTTAATTGCAATTAAAGGGCCTTTAACAACGCCAATCGGCGGAGGTATTCGTTCTTTAAATGTTGCTTTACGTCAAGAGCTTGATCTTTTCACTTGTCTTCGTCCGGTGCGTTACTTTGAAGGTGTACCTTCACCAGTTAAGCGTCCAGAAGATACAGATATGGTTATCTTCCGTGAAAACACTGAAGATATCTATGCAGGTATTGAATTCAAGGAAGGTTCAGAAGAAGTTAAGAAAGTTATTGATTTCTTACAAAATGAAATGGGTGCGAAAAATATTCGTTTCCCAGAAACATCAGGTATTGGTATTAAACCTGTTTCTAAAGAAGGTACAGAACGTCTAGTACGTGCTGCAATCAATTATGCAATTACTGAAGGACGTAAGTCTGTAACATTAGTCCATAAAGGGAATATCATGAAATTTACTGAAGGTGCGTTTAAACAGTGGGGTTATGATTTAGCAGAGCGTGAATTCGGTGATAAAGTATTTACTTGGTCTGAATATGACAAGATTAAAGAAGCAGATGGTACAGAAGCGGCTGATAAAGCACAGGAAGCGGCTTTAGATGCAGGTAAAATATTAATTAAAGATTCTATCGCTGATATCTTCTTACAACAAATTTTAACGCGCCCAGCGGAATTTGATGTTGTTGCAACGATGAACTTAAACGGTGATTATATTTCTGATGCGCTTGCTGCTCAAGTAGGTGGTATCGGAATTGCACCTGGTGCGAATATTAACTATGAATCAGGACATGCAATATTTGAAGCTACGCACGGAACAGCACCTAAGTATGCTGGATTAGATAAAGTTAATCCATCGTCTGTGATTTTAAGCGGAGTATTGATGCTTGAGCATTTAGGATGGAAAGAAGCAGGAGACCTCATTACGAAATCTATGGAGAAAACGATTGCTTCTAAAGTAGTTACTTATGACTTTGCGCGATTAATGGAAGGTGCAACAGAAGTTAAATGTGGTGCCTTTGCAGACGAACTGATTAAAAATATGTAATCAACAGAAGCAGTTATTTGAATTTATTCATTTAACTGCTTTTTTTAGGAGGACATCATATGAGAAAGAAAATCAGCATAATTGGAAGTGGATTCACCGGAGCTACAGCAGCATTTATCGTAGCACAAAAAGGATTTGCAGATGTTATGCTTGTAGATCTTGCACGTAATCTGGATAAAGGAAAAGGAAAAGCGCTAGATATACTTCAGTCAGCTGCCATTTTCAACAGTAGTATTTCAGTCTCTGCAACAAGTCATTACGAAGATATTAAAGACTCGGATATCATTATGGTTACTGCAGGGGTCGCACGTAAGCCAGGTATGACACGTGATGACCTTGTACAGACTAATCAGCAGGTGATGACAGAGGTTGGAGAGCAGATAAAAGTATATGCCCCTAATGCAATTGTTATCGTGCTCACAAATCCAGTAGATGCGATGACTTACACAGTACAACAAGTGACTGGCTTTCCGCATGAACGTGTCATAGGCCAGTCTGGTGTCCTTGATACTGCAAGATTCAGAACATTTGTTGCTTCTGAACTTAACATTTCAATAGAAGACGTGCATGGCGTCGTACTCGGAGGTCACGGAGATACGATGGTTCCTTTAATACAGCATGCTGATGCAGGTGGAGTTCCGCTTACTGAAATTATGGATAAGGTTACAATTGATTCTATTGTCGATAGAACACGCAAAGGAGGAGCTGAAATTGTTCAGCTTTTAGGCGATGGTTCAGCATATTATGCTCCTGCAGCTGCTATGGTTGAAATGGCTGAGGCAATAATTCTTGATAAGAAACGCATTCTGCCTGCGATTGCATATTTAAACGGCGAGTACAATGAAAGTGATGTGTATATCGGAGTGCCTGTATTACTTGGGGAGAATGGTGTTGAACGCATCGTAACGTTTGAATTAACTGCTGAAGAACAGTCCGCATTTCATCAGTCTGCTGAGGCAGTGAGAGATGTCATGCGCGTCTTGAAGTGATTTATTAATTTATTGTAAACTTTTATACGAGTTTGTGAAGTTTGTTGATCAGGTGTAGCCATATATATTTACTGTAATATATAATATAGTTGTATATATGGTCTTGGAGGGATAGGATGAGTCAGAAAGTATTAGTAGTAGATGATGAACAGTCGATTGTGACGTTATTACAATATAATCTTGAGCAATCAGGTTTTGAAGTGATAACAGCTTTCGATGGGGAAGAAGGTTTAAGTAAAATATTTTCTGAAGATCCGGATATTGTTGTTCTTGATCTTATGTTACCTAAGATGGACGGTGTAGAAGTCTGTAAAGCAGTCCGTAGTGAAAAGAATCAAGTGCCTATTCTGATGCTTACAGCAAAGGATGATGAATTTGATAAGGTACTTGGTTTAGAGCTTGGCGCGGATGATTATATGACGAAACCATTTTCTCCTAGGGAAGTCACAGCAAGGTTAAAGGCAATTTTGAGACGATCTCAGGCATTAAGACAACACGAGTCTGAAAAAGAAAACAAAGAAATAATCATTGGTAAGCTTAAAATATTGCCAGAACATTTTGAAGCGTATCGTAATGGCGAACTGATTGATCTGACGCCAAAGGAATTCGAATTATTAATCTATTTGATAGAACGACAAGGGCGTGTGATTACACGTGAACATATGCTGAATTCAGTATGGAACTATGAATTTGCTGGTGATTCACGTATCGTTGATGTTCATATCAGTCATTTGAGAGAGAAAATAGAAGAAAATCCAAAGCAGCCACAATACATTAAAACTGTACGTGGTCTAGGCTATAAACTGGATTACCCGAAACGAAATGATTAGTTTTCAAAGAAAGTTACTCATCATGCTTACAACAATGATTGTTGTAAGCTTTCTTTTAGTCGGCATGTTTATTACGACCTCTATCTCAAATGATATGAAAGTATCGATGAAACGTACGATGGCACAAGATGCAAAAATAATACAGTCTTTGGCTGAACATCAAGATTTCAACATGATCGCAGCCACTTTTGATGACGAGCGAAGTTATCAAATATTAGTCATGCAAGGTAATAAACCGCTGTATGTTACACAAGGTTTTTCTCCCGACCACTTTGAAGCTGCACTATCGAGATATACGACAGGTGAAAGTGAAGCGAATGAGTTTCGATACGATTCTGAAGATAAACAGAGCATCCTTAAAACGACAACAAAAGATACTGTCATCTATTTAATACAGGAAAACCGAATTCTGACCATTTTAAACAGAAGTATATGGAAATATATCGGGTTAATGTTATTGATGTTGCTTCCTATTCTCTATTTTATCGTGAGGTACATCAATAAAAGCTATATTCAACCAATAAAAGAAGTGACTTACGCTTCTAAATTACTGGCAAGCGGAAACTACAAAGTACGTGTTCCAGAGAGTAATGTCACTGAGACTAAGGACCTGTTTATCAGTATGAATATATTGGCTAGAACATTGCAAGACTTTATGAATGAACAGAAGCTTCAGCGTAATCGTCTGGAGACGACATTACAGAATATTCCTTCCGCTACTTTGCTTGTCAATAGCTACGGTGAAGTTGTTATAGCCAATGAAACATTTTTAAATTTCTTTAATCGTGGTAATAAAATAAAGAAAGCTCATTATGACACCGTAATAGAGCATAAAGATGTAAAACGTATGATTAAAGAAGCGATTGCAACAGAGAAACCCATCAATGAAACAATTGAACATAATGTGAACGTCCATAAAAAATATTTTGACGCGGCAGTTGTGCCTGTATTATCCAAGAAACGTAAAAGGATTGAAGGGATTGTCATTGTGCTGCATGATATTACACAGTTAAAGACACTGGAACAGATGAGGAAGGATTTCGTTGCAAATGTTTCGCATGAACTAAAAACACCGATTACGAGTATAAAAGGATTTACAGAGACATTACTAGACGGTGCAAAAGAAGATAAGAATACGCTCGAGATGTTTTTAGATATTATTCTGAAAGAATCTAATCGAATCCAGGTGCTTGTAAGTGAGCTGCTCGAACTGTCTAAAATTGAGCAGGCAAATCACTTTAATATGGTGAAAGTAAATTTACCTCAGAAAGTATTTAATAGTGTGGAAGTTGTATATCCGCTTGCTGAGAAGAAGAATATTAAATTTAATCTCGAGCTTGAAAAAAATCTTTTTGTCCTGGCAGAACCGAGCAAGCTTAAGCAGGTTATGATCAATCTACTTTCAAATGCAATCAATTACTCGCCAGAGGATGCAGAAATTACAGTAAAGGTATATCTCAAGGCGGATGAATGTATCGTTGAAATTATTGATCAGGGGATTGGTATTGCACCTGAGGAAATAACAAGAATATTTGAGAGGTTCTATCGCGTAGATAAAGCAAGAAGCAGGGACTCTGGCGGAACAGGGTTAGGTCTTGCAATTGTTAAACATATCATTGAAGTGTTTAATGGTGAAATCGATGTAGAAAGCGAGCTTGGAAAAGGTTCGACTTTCAGAATAAAATTAAAGCAGTTTATTTATTAATATAAGATTTATTTTTGTTTACTCTAGTTTAACTATTATCACATATAATATAAAAAGACGCTTTCATTTTGAAGCTTGAACGCTTGGTACATATGTGTCGGGCGTTTTTGTGCGTGATTTATGTTAAACTATGATTACTACAGTTCAGGAGGATATTATGGCTGATAAACTAATATTGATTGATGGTAACAGCATTGCTTTTCGTGCATTCTATGCCTTACCTCTATTAAAAAATCAATCCAATTTACATACGAATGCAATATATGGTTTCACGCTTATTTTAGATAAGTTGATTAAGGAAGAACAACCTACACATTTTTTAATCGCATTTGATGCGGGTAAGACAACGTTTCGCCATGAGATGTATAAAGACTATAAAGGAGGACGTCAAAAGACACCTTCAGAATTAAGTGAACAGTTTCCTTATATTCGTAAACTCGCAGAGGCTTATCAAATCAAGCATTATGAGCAGGATATGTATGAAGCAGACGATATTATCGGAACGCTTGCAAAACAAGCAACAGAAAATAAGTTAGAGACAGTCATCGTTACTGGGGACCGAGATCTAACGCAGCTTGCAAGTGATTATGTGACAGTCTACTATACAAAAAAAGGAGTTACAGATATTGATAAATATACACCGCAGTTTATTCAGGAGCTATATGGATTTGAACCAGAGAAAATAATCGATTTAAAAGGGTTGATGGGGGATAAGTCAGATAACATTCCCGGTGTCCCTGGCGTAGGAGAAAAGACTGCACTTAAATTACTACATGAATATGGTACGGTTGAAGCGGTGCTTGATAATCTGGAACATATTAAAGGTAAGAAATTAAATGAGAACTTAACAAATCATAAAGATGACGCATTAATGAGTAAGCAGCTGGCGACGATTAATACTGATGCACCGATTGCAGTAAATTTAAATGATACACTGCTCCCTGAAAAAGATGACAGTAAGAAGATCGCACTATTTCAGGAGCTAGACTTTAAGCAAAAGTTAGATAATATTGACGCTGAAACTCAAATTACTGAAGAGAAAACAATTGAAATAAGCAATCAGTTTAGTACATTTGATTTCTCGAATGTTGAATCTATGGATATTCGTATTCGATGTTTTCAGGATAATTATTTAAAGAATGAAATTATTGGGGTAGGGATATTGGTAGAAGGACATACATTTGTTATTCACCCTGATGAAATCACCCAAAATGAAACATTCATCAATGCACTGCAAAATGAAGCTACAAAAAAATATGTCTATGATGCAAAGGAAACAAAAGTTTTATTCAATAGACTGGATATAGAGATTAAAGGGATTGAGCACTGTGTGATGCTCGCATCTTATTTACTCGATCCAGCTTTGAAAATAATAGATGTTGCTCAAAGTGCGCAAATGCAAGGTATTAATTATGTGGAATCAGATGAAATGATCTTCGGAAAAGGTGCTAAGATGCACATACCTGAACGCATGGATTTATTTAAACATATTGCATCTGAAGTAAATGCAATCCATGAGGTATCAGCGCTTCAGATTAGAAAATTAAATGAACTTAAGCAGCTTGAACTGTTAACAACGCTCGAACTGCCACTTTCACTTGTTCTCGCAGATATGGAGATGCAGGGAATTAAAGTAAATAAGCAGACACTTCAGGAGATGCAGCAGGAAATTCAAAGCCGCTTAGATGAACTGATCACGCGTATTCATGAACATGCAGGCAGCACATTTAATATCAATTCTCCAAAGCAGCTTGGTGTCGTATTATTTGAAGATTTAAAGCTAGATTCACCGAAGAAGAAAAAGACGAAGACAGGATATTCTACAGCTGTGGATGTTCTTGAGTCATTAGCAGGAAAACATCCGATCATTGAAGATATATTACTCTATAGAACGCTATCTAAACTGCAGTCAACTTATGTAGAAGGATTGCAGAAGTTGATTGGAGACGACGATAAGATCCATACACGCTTCAACCAGGTTATTGCTCAAACTGGACGTCTGTCATCTATTGACCCTAACTTGCAGAACATTCCTGTAAGACTAGATGAAGGTAGAAAAATAAGAAAAGCATTCGTACCAAGTGAACCGAACTCTGTAATATTTGCTGCAGACTATTCTCAGATTGAACTTCGAGTACTCGCACATATTACTGGAGATAAAGGTATGCTTGAAGCTTTCAATCAAGGCATTGATATTCATACGAAGACTGCGATGAAAGTCTTTAATGTTGAAAAAGAAGAAGTAACAAGCGATATGAGGCGTCAGGCAAAAGCTGTAAACTTCGGGATTGTGTATGGAATCAGTGATTATGGACTAAGTCAAAGTTTAGGTATTACTCGAAAAGACGCACAAGCATTTATTGATAACTATCTTGAAAGTTTTCCGGAAGTTAAAGCGTATATGCATGATATTATTCAGGAAGCTAAGCAGCAGGGTTACGTTACGACATTGCTTAATCGACGTCGCTATATCCCAGATATTACGAGCAGAAACTTTAATTTAAGAGGATTTGCTGAACGTACTGCGATGAATACACCGATTCAAGGAAGTGCAGCAGATATCATTAAACTCGCAATGGTACATTATAACGAACAAGTGAAAGAAACTGACTTTAAAGCTAAATTGTTACTACAAGTACACGATGAGCTTATTTTTGAAGTGCCAAAAGATGAGCTTGATGCTTTCAGCTTATTTGTAAAACATGTAATGGAAAATGCATTGGAATTAAAAGTACCGCTTGAAGTTGAATATGATTCAGGTGAAAGCTGGTACGAAGCAAAGTAGGAGGAGTTATGCCGGAATTACCAGAAGTTGAACATGTGAAGCGTGGTATTGAACCACATATCACAGGAGAACAAATTATTGATGTCCACTTTTCAGATGCTGTATTAAATGGAAAGACACAGGGTAAAGAGACGATTATTAAAGGGCTTTCCCTAGATGCATTTAAGGAACGATGTATTGACACTCATATCGAAAGTGTGATGCGTCGCAGTAAATATATTATCTTCAAGTTAAAAGGAAAGGATGGGAACCGTTATATGGTCGGTCATCTTGGAATGACCGGCGCATACTTTGTCGTACCGTCTATCGATGACATTACGGTACCGAACTACAAAAAACATTGGCATGTCACTTTTACATTGAGCAGTTCGATGAAGCTGGTATATTCAGATATTAGAAGGTTTGGTGAACTGAGAATGTTAGATGAATCACAGTTTGCACACTTCGATGCAGCGATTGCACCAGAACCATTTAATGAAGAAGGTCGAGCACATTATATCAGTGCACTGCACTTGCAGAAATATCAGGATAAACCGATTAAGCAAGTCATCATGCTGCATTCGGTTGTCAGTGGATGTGGAAATATCTATGCATGTGAAGCACTGCATAATGCACGGATTAATCCGAATATAAAAGTGAAATCATTAAGCGAAAAAAGACGTACATTACTGTATGAACATATTGTCGATGTGCTGAATGAAGGCATTCTATATGGGGGCTCGACCATCTCAGATTACCGAAATGCACAAGGTGAAAGTGGAATGATGCAAAATAGGTTTAAAGTTTATGGTAAAAAAATTTGTGGAACATGCGGTAATGAAATTAAGACGAAAGTGATAGCTACACGTAATACACATTATTGTACACATTGCCAGAAATAGGAGGAGCTATGACAGTTATAGGTTTAACAGGTGGTATTGCCAGTGGTAAGTCAACAGTAGCAAATTATCTGAAAGAGAATGGATTCGCTGTAATTGATGCAGATATTGCGGCAAGGCAGGCTGTAGAAAAAGGAACCGAAGGATTAAGAAGAGTTGCTGAAACATTTCCAGGAGTGCTGAATGAAGATGGGACATTAAATCGTAAAGCACTAGGTACGATCATCTTTAACGATAAGGCACAGCGTGATAATTTAAATCAAATTGTTCACCCAATCGTACGACGTCTGATGGATGAAGAGAAAGCTGCCGCACTTTCCGAAGGCAAGGTGGTAGTTATGGATATACCACTTTTATATGAAAATAAGCTCGAACATACTGTCGATGAAGTATGGGTTGTATATGTGTCATACGATATACAAAAAATGCGTCTGATGAAACGAAATGAACTTTCAGAGTCAGAAGCAGATGCACGTATCAGTAGTCAGATGTCGATGGATGAAAAGCGAAATAAAGCGGATATCGTCATTGATAATTGTCGTGATTTAGAGGCACTATATCAACAGTTAGATACGTTAATCAAACACTATAAATAGATATAAATTTTCGAAAAATTCAAATTTTTTAATTTGCAGAAAATGCTCTTCACAAGCGCTTTCATTGTGTTATACTATTTCTAAGTATTAGTATAACACTTTGAAGGGGAGATTATTTAATGAAAACAAGAGTAGCGATTAATGGGCTAGGAAGAATTGGCAGAATGGTATTTCGTGCAGCATTATTCGATGATAATTTAGAGGTAGTAGCAATCAATGCGAGCTACCCGCCTGAAACATTAGCTCATTTAACGAAATATGATACTACTCATGGTAAGTTTGAACTTGATATTGAACCAACTGAAAATGGTTTACTTGTGGATGGTAAGAAGATTGAACTCGTATCTGAACGTAATCCGGAATTATTACCATGGAAAGATATGAATATTGATATCGTTATCGAAGCGACTGGTAAGTTTAACGATGCAGAGAAAGCTGCTGCACATATTAAAGCTGGCGCTAAGAAAGTACTACTTACTGCTCCAGGTAAAGGTAATGTTCAGACCATCGTGCGTGGAGTGAACTGTGCACAGTTAGATGTTGAGAAATATGATGTTATTTCGAACGCTTCATGTACAACAAACTGTCTAGCACCAGTTGCTAAAGTATTGAATGATAAATTCGGTATTAAGAATGGTTTAATGACGACAGTTCATGCATATACGAATGACCAGAAGAATTTAGATAACCCACATAAAGATTTACGTCGTGCCCGTGCATGTGCCCAAAGTATTATTCCAACTTCTACAGGGGCTGCAAAAGCATTGTCTCTAGTATTACCGGAACTACAAGGTAAACTTCATGGAATGGCGTTACGTGTACCAACAACGAATGTTTCGTTAGTCGACTTAGTTGTAGATTTAGAAAAAGAAGTCACAGTCGAAGAATTAAATAAAGCATTTAAAGATGCAGCTGATAATGAACTTAAAGGCATCTTAGATGTAACATACGAGCCGTTAGTATCAGTGGATTTCAATACGAATCCACATAGCTCTATCGTAGATGGGCTCTCAACGATCGTTATGGAAGGTTCAAAGGTTAAAGTATTATCATGGTATGACAACGAATGGGGTTACTCTACTCGCGTTGTAGAACTTGCAGGATTAATGGGTGAACAGTTAAATAAATAGTTTCCTTGAATAACGCCGTCCAATTTAATTGGGCGGCGTTTTATGTTATGTTAGGTAGGTGTTGAATCAAGGAGGTATTTATGAACTGGATAAAATTAATAATTGCAGCACTGTTTGAGACAGGATGGGTTATAGGACTTGCACACGCAGACAGTGCGGTCGAATGGATACTCACTCTAGTGAGTGTGACATGCAGTTTTTATTTATTGCTAAATGCAACTAAATATTTACCTGTGGGCACAGCTTATGCGATATTCGTCGGACTTGGTGCGACGCTTGTCACGATTGTTGATGTAGCGGTGTATGAAGTGCCATTTGGCTGGCCGAAAGTAGTGCTGATTACAATGCTTATCATAGGTGTTATCGGCTTAAAGGTTGCTACTGAGGAGGAGAGCGTATGATGTACTGGATATTTCTTATCATTGCAGGATTGTGTGAGATGCTCGGCGTATTATGGATGAATATGTACAGTAAGTCTGGTAAGCGTCTCTATATTTTATTGCTGGTTATTACGTTTGGAATTAGTCTTTACTTCCTGTCCTTATCTTTAGCAGGGATTACGATGAGTACAGCATACGCGATATGGACTGGTATCGGTGCTGTTGGCGGGACATTGCTCGGCATTATCTTTTACAATGAATCAAGACATCCGCTTAGAATATTATGTATCGCGATTATACTAGGGTGTACCATTGGACTTAAATTATTAAATTAAGGAGAAACAGGTATGATACCTATTTCTCCTTTTTATTAGTTTTTCAATTGTATTGGATATGGCAATGTCTTTACGAGCGTGTCCACCATCCTATCATAACCGAGTACGTGAGGGTGGAGACCGTCATCAGTAAGTTCATTGCGTAAGTAGTCGATACCTTCTTTAGTTTCAGTCATCATTGTGTAGTAATCAATAAATTGTGCATCATGTTTTATGCACAGCCGAACTATTTCCAGGTTGATTGCCTTAACAAGTTTAGAACGCGTAATAAATCCGTCGAGCTGTGGACGATTCGTTGAAGTGAGTGTTGCTACAGCAATATTAATATTCTTGGCTTTAGCCATAATAACCATTGCTTCAATATCTTCTAAAATACGTGTCTTGATGTGTATCTGGTTGGCTTCAGTTTGATCATCATCAAGTTCTTTCGTGTTATTGATACCGATGGCTAATACAATCCAGTCAGGTTTCAGCTGAATGGCATCCGCAACAAAACGTTCGCGTACCCACTGAGAACGATCATTACCGATACCGCGGTTAATAATACGTTTACCATTATGTAACGCGAAATAGCTATCAAGGTCCCAGTAATCTGTAATGGAATCTCCGATGAATACAATGCCGACCGGATCTTTAAGGTAAAGAATCGTTTCATTTCTGTGGTTGAAACTTTCTCTCAGCTTATTTACAGGGTTTCCTTCTTCTCGTTTTGACAGATGAATATAATGAGGTCTCATTTGTTCATTCCTTTCTTTGGTTTATTGGTAGATTATCCAATTGTAGCAAGTGTAAACTTAAATGTTTAGTAAATAAACATGATAATGTATAATTGAGAAATAAATATAAATGAGGTGAGTGTCTTGAAATGTCCAAAATGCAGCTTTAATCAATCGAAGGTCGTTGATTCAAGACATGCAGACGATATGAATGCGATCAGAAGACGTCGTGAATGTGAACAGTGTGGTACACGTTTCACAACGTTTGAACGCATAGAACTACAGCCTTTGATTGTCGTGAAAAAAGATGGAACAAGACAAGCCTTTAATCGTGATAAAATTGTACATGGTCTTGTGCGTGCATGTGAAAAGCGTCCTGTTCCGTACGAATCTCTCGAACAGATTACGGATGCAGTGGAGAATGCATTAAGAGAAAAAGGGCAGTCTGAAATTTCATCTGTCGATATCGGTGAAATTGTAATGGAGCACCTGATGCAACTGGATCAAGTGTCTTACGTACGCTTTGCCTCTGTCTACAAAGAATTTAAAGACGTCGATCAGTTGCTCCGTACGATGAGTGATATACTCAATGAAAAGAATAAAAAGTAGGTGCAAAGATGGAGCGTTATTTTACTGAATTGAATGGAACCGATGAGTTTATCGTTATCAGCAACTATGTTGCAACACAAGTTACTGAAGATGTACTAACTACATTATATACACCCCTAATCGGAGTTGAATGTATTGGCGTCTATCAGTTTATGCGTCAGTTTCTCACAGGTTATGATCAGACAAGCGACGTCATCAATCATTATGTTATTTTAAGTGAATTAAAGATGAACTTAGCGCACTTTGAAGTAATACGTAAACGTTTAGAAGCAATTGGACTACTGAAAACATATATGCGTATTGAAGATAATCAGAAGTTTGTCTATAAACTCATTGCACCCGTCATGCCATCTCAGTTCTTTAATGATCCAATGCTCTCTGTATTCTTGTTCCAGCAAGTAGGTAAGCCGAGATATCAGCAGCTAAAGTCAAGGTTCTGTAATGAAACGTTAAATCTGGACGGTTATCAAGATGTGTCAAGTAAGTACATGGATGTATTTGGTACACCGAAATCTCCGGAAAAGGCTATTTTTGAAGGAAATGAATATCTGGTAAAGCAGCATGAATCGCTCGGAATACCCGTTCACCAGCATACGTTTGATTTTGATTTACTGGAGATGCTGCTCGCACAGAATTTAATCACGAAAAGTCAACTGCCGAAAGCGACGCGTAACTTAATTGTTCAGCTAGCGACACTGTACGATATCGCAGCACATGATATGCGCGGCATCATTTTGAAATCACTGACGAGTGACCAGCAAATTTCACATGAAGATTTACGTAAGAATGCCCGGGACTTCTATCAGATTGAACATGACGGCCAATTACCGCAGTTAACACCTCAGCAGGTAAAAGATGACGCACCAGAAACGAAACTGACCTGGTTTGAATTGATGGACACGACAAGTCCGATAGATATGCTTACTTCATTTAGTAAGTCTGAACCGACAATTAAACAAAAGCGTATGATTGAATCAATATTAGAACGCGAGCAACTGCCATTTGGTGTAATGAATATATTATTGCAGTATGTCATGTTTACAAATGATATGAAACTGCCGCAGAGTTATATCGAAGAGATTGCTTCAAACTGGAAGAAACAGAAGCTATCGAACAGTGAAGCAGCCTACAAGTATGTGAAGTCATTTGAACAGAAGAAGCAGGAGAAATTGTATAATAAAGCAAATCACTATAAAAAGAATAATACGGTGCAAAGAGAACTGACACCGAAATGGCTGCTTGAAGAACAACAGCCAGCAGTTAAAGAGGATACAGATAATATTGACCTGGAAAAGGAAAGACAGAAGTTATTAGAAGAATTAAATCAATCATGGGAGGAGGATAAATGATGAAACATATGGGTTCGATACTGCATACGAACAGCGATATATTTAAACGTATTGAGGCAATAAAAGAAGAAACGATTAAAGAACCTGATATTAAGCAGTTTATTAAAGAGAATCACATAACAGATAAGATGATCGATAATGATTTATCTGTACTACAAGAATATAAAGATTCTTCAAAGATGTGCGATGCATGCGAATCTTACAGTAAGTGTAAGAACTTTGTACCAGGACATACCCCTGAACTGTATGTTGAAAACAATAAAATTAAGATTAAGCATCTCCCTTGTCCATCTAAACTCGCTCATGATGAAGCTCAGAAGATGAAACAGTTTATTACTGCAATCCACATGCCGAAGGACGTATTAAATGCAAAGCTTGCACAGATACATTTAGATGATAAAACGCGTATCGATATCGTGCGTCAAGCAAACATCATTTGTCGTGATATCGCAAGAGGTAATGATACGAAAGGAATGTATATTCACGGTGCTTTCGGCACAGGTAAGTCGTTTATACTGGGTGCGATTGCCAACGAACTGAAGGAACGCTATATTTATACGACGCTCCTGTATTTTCCTGAGTTTATTCGAGAACTTAAAAATGGCTTCAGTGATGGTACATATAACGAACGGCTTAACCGTGTGAAAAATACGCCTGTACTTATGCTGGATGATATCGGTGCAGAAGATTTGACGCCATGGGTACGTGATGAAGTGCTTGGACCTATTCTCAACCACCGTATGATGAACAATATGCCGACATTCTTTAGTTCAAATTTCGATTTCAAAGAATTATCTCATCATTTATCAATGACAAAGCATGGTGCTGAACAGACGAAAGCAATGCGTATTATGGAGCGCATCGAGACATTAAGTGATGCTTATATGTTATCAGGTAAAAACTATAGACGTGAAAAATAAAATTTGAAAATCCCGACAATATGTGTATAATATTAGGTAACAAACAACAGAAATGTTCGTCTATATGAATAACATCATAAGGATAAGACGATGATTCCTTAATTTATAGAGAGCTGATGGTGGTGAGAATCAGCATTTAAGATCATTTGTTACTCCCTTATGTTCATGATAGTTAATCGCTATCCGGCTCAAGACCGTTATCTTATGTAGAGTTGCTGAGCAATCAGTAATTAGGGTGGTACCGCGAATAGACTTCGTCCCTTTTGGGATGGGGTCTTTTTGTTGTTTAAAATAAAATAAAAAAGTGAGGCGTTTTGAATGAGTGAAATTAATATTAAATTTCCAGATGGTAATGTAAAAAGTTTTGAGGCTGGCGTTACAACTGAAGATATTGCAGGTTCAATCAGTCCTGGTTTAAAGAAGAAAGCTTTAGCAGGAAAATTTAATGGACAAATGGTTGATTTATCAACAGCACTTGAAACAGATGGAGACATCGAAATCATCACGCCTGAGTCTCCTGAAGGTATTGAAGTATTACGTCATTCAACTGCCCATTTAATGGCTCAAGCGCTAAAGCGTATGTATGGTAATGTGCATTTCGGTGTAGGTCCTGTTATTGAAGAAGGTTTCTACTATGATATCGATACAGAGCATAAGATCTCTAGTGAAGACCTACCTGAAATTGAAAAGACGATGCGACAAATTGTCGGAGAGAATATCAAGATTGAGAGACGTGTTGTCAGTCGTGAAGAAGCGAAGAAGATTTTCGCTGATGATCCATACAAACAGGAACTAATCGATGCAATCCCTGAAGATGAGAATGTCACTATCTATTCGCAAGGAGAGTTTACAGATCTTTGTCGAGGTGTGCATGTGCCTTCAACTGCTAAGATAAAAGAATTCAAGCTATTATCAACTGCTGGTGCGTATTGGAGAGGTGATGCAGATAACAAGATGCTGCAGCGTATTTATGGTACTGCATTCTTCGATAAAAAAGCGCTGAAAGCACATCTGAAGATTCTTGAAGAACGCAAAGAACGTGATCATCGTAAAATCGGTAAGGAGCTGGAGCTCTTTACAACAAATCAGCTTGTAGGTGCAGGTTTACCGTTATGGTTACCAAATGGTGCAACAATTCGACGTGAATTAGAGCGTTATATCGTGGATAAAGAAGTTGCACTTGGTTATGATCATGTATACACACCGATTATGGGATCGGTTGATCTGTATAAGACGAGTGGTCACTGGGATCATTATCAAGAAGATATGTTCCCTCCGATGGAAATGGACAACGAAGCGCTTGTACTACGCCCGATGAACTGTCCACACCATATGATGGTATACAAGAATAAACCACATTCATATCGTGAATTACCAATACGTATCGCAGAACTTGGTATGATGCATCGCTATGAAGCGAGTGGAGCGGTAAGCGGGTTACAGCGTGTGCGTGGTATGACATTGAATGATGCGCATATATTCGTTCGTCCTGACCAGATTAAAGAAGAATTTATTCGCGTCGTTCAGCTTGTTATCGATGTGTATAAAGACTTTAAGTTCCAAGACTATAAGTTCCGTCTAAGTTATCGTGATCCAGAAGATACTGAAAAGTACTTCCAGGATGATGAAATGTGGGAACGTGCACAATTGATGCTTAAAGAAGCGGTAGATGAAATGGGACTGGATTATGAGGAGGCGCCAGGAGAAGCCGCATTCTATGGTCCTAAATTAGATGTACAGGTTAAAACAGCTTTAGGTAAAGAGGAGACACTCTCAACTGTACAGCTGGATTTCTTATTACCAGAACGATTTGATCTGGAATATATCGGTAGTGATGGTGAGAAACATCGTCCAGTAGTAATCCACCGTGGTGTGATCTCTACGATGGAGCGCTTCGTTGCTTTCTTAACTGAGGAGTATAAAGGAGCCTATCCATTATGGTTAGCGCCTAATCAGCTTGAGATTATCCCAGTTTCAAATGAGGTACATTATGACTACGCGCGTAAACTCTATGATGAACTGAAATCACAAGGTGTCCGTTGTCATATCGATGACCGCGAAGAAAAGATGGGATACAAGATTCGTGAAGCTCAGATGCATAAAGTTCCTTATCAGATTGTTGTAGGAGATAAAGAAATTGAGCATAATGAAGTGAACGTTCGTCAATATGGTAAGAAAGAATCTAAGACAATCGATCGTGATGATTTCATCTGGTCTATTGTAGATGAGATTCGTCTAAAAAAATAAGCTTGAAAAATTATGATAAGTAATGTATATTTATCATTAACTTAATATTCCTCGTTGAGGTAGAGGTCGCATTGTTTAAGAGTATACTGATGGATACGTCATACACGTAATTGAAACCAGTAGAAAGGAAACGATGCCGAAGAAGCTAAGTGTATGAGCTTAAATTCTGGGCTGTTACTGAATAAGTAACAGACTGTCACACATATTGTGATGCGCTACTAAATGGTAAGAAGAATCATTTATGGATGCATACAATTGTGTGCATCCATTTTTATTTATAGAAGGGAAGTTATTACTTTGTCAGAAAGTACAAATCAAGTACAAAGAAAATTGAAGCAGCGTCATATATCTATGATTGCCATCGGTGGATGTATTGGTACAGGATTATTTATGACCAGTGGAGGAGCTATCCGTGATGCTGGACCCGGTGGGGCGTTACTTGCATTTACAATTATCGGAATTATGGTCTTCTTCTTAATGACATCACTTGGAGAAATGGCAACGTATCTTCCGATTTCAGGAAGTTTTTCAACTTATGCAACACGATTCGTTGATCCGTCACTTGGATTTGCATTAGGCTGGAACTATTGGTTTAACTGGGTGATTACTGTAGCGGCGGATGTGAGTATTGCTGCAAGTGTAATTAAATACTGGGCACCGATGGACTTCTTACCAGGCTGGGCATGGAGTTTAGTCTTTTTAGCCATCATTTTATTTTTGAACACATTATCAGTGCGCGTATATGGTGAAAGTGAGTATTGGTTCGCGATTGTTAAAGTAGTAACAGTTATCTTATTTTTAGGGATTGGTGTACTGACAATCTTCGGAATAATCGGAGGAGAGTATTTAGGGTTCAAAAATTTCACGACTGGTGAAGCACCGTTTCTAGGTCATGGATTAACCGGAAGCTTCTTAACGATTCTTGGTGTATTTTTAGTTGCAGGCTTTAGTTTCCAAGGTACAGAGCTTGTAGGAATTACTGCAGGTGAGTCTGAAGAACCAGAAAAAACGATTCCAAAAGCAATCAAACAAGTATTCTGGAGAATATTAATTTTCTATGTTTTATCTATTCTAGTCATTGGTTTAATCATTCCTTACACAAATCCGAACTTAATGGGAGGAGACAGTGTTGCGAAGTCGCCATTTACATTAGTTTTTGAAAATGCTGGACTTGCGTTTGCAGCGTCATTTATGAATGCTGTTATCTTAACGTCAATTCTCTCAGCGGGTAACAGTGGTATGTATGCTTCAACACGTATGTTATACGCGATGGGTAAAGACGGATTAGCATCCCGTAAATTTTCTGAGACCAATCAGAAAGGGGTTCCGATTCCGAGTTTATTAGCGACCTTCATAGTTGTGCTGATTATCTTCTTAGTTGAACGTGTGGCCAGTGGTGCATATGAATATATCGTTGCGGCAAGTGGATTAACTGGCTTTATCGCCTGGCTCGGTATCGCTATTAGTCATTATAGATTCCGTCGTGCATTTTATGCGCAGAACAAAGATTTATCAGTATTGAAGTATAAAGCAATGTGGTTCCCATTCGGTCCGATCTTTGCATTCATACTATGTCTCTTTGTAATTATTGGTCAGGATACGGACCTGATTATAAATAGAAACTTTGACATGAACGGCTTTATGATTACATATATGGGAATTCCTATTTTCTTAGTATTTTTCTTCTATCATAAACTGAGATATAAAACAAAGAAGATCCCATTAGAAAAAGTTGATTTATCACAAGATACAGATATGAGTAAATATGAAAAAATAGATGTTGACATTGATGCATAACCCTGTTATTATTAAGTCTGTTGAATACGAAACGGACAAGTAGAAGCATCCCGCTTCTCGCCCTGAAGACGCAATAGCAGTTACAGGGTTAAATAACATGGTTAGACATGTCTATTTTTTAGCGGGTGCATAATGCATTCGCTTTTTTGTTTGTCTTCGTAAATCATATAGGAGGTGTCAACCATAGCTAAAGATCAAACTCAAATCAATGACAAAATTCGCGCGAAGGAATTACGTTTAATTGGACATGATGGTGAACAACTTGGTGTTAAAACTAAGTTTGAAGCAATCGAAATTGCAGAACGCGTAAATCTTGATGTTGTTCTTGTTGCACCAAACGCTAAACCACCCGTTGCCAAAATTATGGATTACGGTAAGTTCAAGTTTGAGCAGCAGAAGAAAGATAAAGAAGCACGCAAAAAGCAGAAAGTTGTTACGGTTAAAGAAATTCGTTTAAGTCCTACAATCGAAGATCATGACTTTAATACGAAACTTAAGAATGCACGTAAGTTCTTAGAGAAAGAAGATAAAGTCAAAGTATCTATTCGTTTCCGTGGACGTGCCATTACGCACAAAGAATTCGGTCAGCGTGTATTAGAGAAATTTGCAGAAGAATGTAAAGATCTTGCGACTGTTGAACAAAAACCAAAGATGGATGGACGCTCAATGTTCTTAATGTTAGCGCCTATCGTCGATAAAAAACAAAACTAGGAGGATAAAAACATGCCTAAAATGAAAACTCACCGTGGTGGAGCAAAACGTGTTAAAAGAACTGGTTCAGGGAAATTAAAACGTTCAAGAGCTTACACTTCACATTTATTTGCTAACAAATCAACAAAACAAAAACGTGGATTACGTAAAGCATCTTTAGTTTCTAAAGGTGACCAAAAACGCGTAGCACAAATGTTAACGTACGTAAAATAATAATAGGAATTTTAAGGAGGAATTATAATGCCACGAGTTAAAGGTGGAACAGTAACACGCGCCCGTCGTAAAAAAACGATCAAATTAGCTAAAGGTTACTTTGGTTCTAAACATACATTATATAAAGTAGCAAAACAACAAGTAATGAAGTCAGGTCAATATGCATACCGTGACCGTCGTCAAAAGAAACGTGAATTCCGTAAATTATGGATCGCACGTATCAATGCAGCAGCACGTCAACACGATATCAGCTACAGCCGTTTAATGAACGGATTAAAAGTTGCTGGCATTGATGTTAACCGTAAAATGTTATCAGAGATCGCTATCTCTGACGAAAAAGCATTTGCTGAGATAGTAAACCAAGCGAAAGCAGCTTTAAAATAATAGTAATTAAAACCGTTCAATGATGATATTTCATCATTGAACGGTTTTTTTGTTTTTTCTTGCAAAATAAATTATATAGGGAAATCCCTATTCATCTACTTATGTGAACATATTCACAACTAATTAAGCTATAATAAAAATATATCTAATAAAGAGGTGGACACCTATGAAAGGAATCATATATATTGCACATGGATCAAAGATGCCGGATAAAAATGAGCGCTTTAGAGCATTTATTGACCATATTATTTCTAAGCGTCCCGAGAGAGTACAACAGCTAGCTTTTCTGGAAAAAGATGCTGAGAATGTACCCATTGTTACACGTCGTATGATAGCACTTGGTGTTACAGAATTATTGGTGATGCCGATGCTCTTATTTCCGGCGATGCATGCAAGAGAAGATATTCCAGAACAGCTTGATGAAGTGTTGAAGGACTTTCCTTACATAACATATCGCATTGCCGACTGTTTCGGTGATGAACCGGGTGTGTACCAGGTGTGTGAGCGCATCCTCTCTGAGTTTAGCGACGAAACAATTTTGATTACAGCCCATGGTAACAAAAGATTTACTGAACCCGATGAGCGTCTTACTGCTATGGTACAAGTAATGCAGCAATCGACAGACCAGACGCTAGTTCCGGCAATGTTATATGGTAATTTAAGTCTTGAAGAAAAACTAAAGACGATGGATAAGCATCAGAAGATTGTAATTATGCCGTATTTCTTATTCGATGGTCATCTCGTGCACAAGATTAAAAGACTAAGTCAGCCATTCATTGAAGCGGGATATGATATTTCTTTTACTGAAACATTAGATTTAGATTTTAATATGGCTCAAGGCGTATTAAATAAGCTCAAAGCGCTTGAGGAGTGTACCCATGTATCCGGTCATGCTTAATTTAGAAGGGAAAAAGATTCTTATTGTTGGTGGAGGCAGAATTGCAAAGCGCAAAGTAAATGGTTTACAAGGTGAAGGGGCACATATCACTGTCATAGCACCAGAGATAGATGCTGAAATAGAGCGCATGGATGTTGCATGCATCCAACATCCATTTATAAAGCAGGACATCAGTCAATATGACATCGTGTTTATTACAACAAATGATGACGATGTCAATAAGCAGGTGATGGAATGTGTACATGATAATCAGCTTGTTAATGATTGCTCAAATAAGAGTAACTCAAACTTCTTTAATGTAGCGTCTTTCAAGCATGAGGATATGCGTATTATGATTTCAAGCGAAGGTGTAAGTCCAGAGAAAAGTAAAGCACTTAAACATAAAATTAAAGCGTTATTAAAATAAACCATTGAATTGAAGAGGAGAAAAAATATGAAACAAAAATTAGTGATGATTGGTAATGGTATGGCAGGAATACGTACGATCGAAGAAATTTTGGAGCGTAATCCAGATCTATTTGAAATTACAGTTATCGGTGAAGAACCATATCCGAACTATAATCGTATTATGCTGTCAAATATTTTACAGAAGAAGATGGATGTTCAGGAAACAATTCTAAATGATTATGAATGGTATAAAGAACAAGGCATCACATTAATCAATGATGATAAAGCTGAATCAATCGACAGAACAAATAAGAGAGTAACAACGAAAAAGGGAATTACAGTTTCATATGATAAACTCATCATTGCAACAGGTTCTACTGCCTTCATGTTACCGATTGATGGTGTGAAACTTGAAGGTGTAATCGGCTGGAGAACGATTAAAGATACAGAATACATCATTGAGCAGGCGCGTCATTACAAAAAAGCTGTCGTAATCGGTGGTGGATTGCTTGGATTAGAATGTGCGCGTGGATTGCTTGACCAGGGCATGGATGTTACTGTTGTACATTTAGGCGAATGGTTAATGGAAATGCAGCTAGACCGTAAAGCTGGAGAAATGTTGAAAGCAGATTTAGAGAAACAAGGTATGAAATTTAAATTACAAGGGAATACACAGGAAATTATCGGTAAAGAACGCGTTGAAGCAATCCGTTTAAGTGACGGTTCAGTAATTGAAACGGATTTAGTTGTTATGGCTGTTGGTATTCGTCCCGTAACAAAGCAAGCACGTGCCGCTGAACTTGAAATCGGTCGTGGTATCATTGTTAATGACTTTATGCAGACAAGTGACCCAGATATATACGCAGTTGGTGAATGTGTTGAGCATAACGCAAAAGTTTATGGCTTAGTAGCGCCACTTTACGAACAAGGGAAAGTATTAGCTGACCACATTACTGGCAATCCAACAGATGGATATCACGGTTCAACTACATTTACTTCACTTAAAGTATCTGGTTGTGACTTATTCTCTGCGGGTAAGATTTATGAAGGTGAAAAGACACGCGGTATTGAAGTGTACAACGGTTTAGATAATGTCTATAAAAAAGTGTATGTAGAAGAAGGTAAAGTTGTAGGAGCAGTACTGTACGGTGATACCGAAGAAGGTAACCGCTTCTACAATATGATGAAAAAAGAAGAAGCAATCGAAGAATTTACATTAGTGTCATTACTGCATAAAGCTGGTGAAGTTGATGCAATCAGTGTGGAAACGATGGCAGACGATGAAACAATTTGTGGATGTAACGGTATATCTAAAGGGCAGATCGTTAAAGCTGTACATGAAAAAGGATTGACGACGGTTGGTGAAGTTACAGCGCATACTAAAGCGGGTGGATCATGTGGTAAATGTAAAGGTCAAATCGCTGATTTACTTAGCTTTACTTTAGGAGATAAATTTGAAGCAGGGGGACCGGCTGGAATATGTGGTTGTACTGATCTTTCGCGTGATCAGATTGTGACACAAATTCGTGCAAAAGGATTAAAGACATCTAAAGAAGTTCGTCACGTATTAGGATTTAAAAACTTAGGTGGATGTCCGAAATGTCGTCCTGCAGTCAACTACTACTTAAATATGTGCTGGCCACATGAACATGAAGATGAAAAAGACTCGCGCTATGCAAATGAACGTTTCCATGCAAACATTCAAAATGATGGTACTTTCTCAGTTATTCCACAGATGCAGGGTGGAGTAACGAATCCTGATCAGTTAATTAAATTAGGTGAAGTGGCGAAGAAATATGATGTGCCATTAGTGAAGATCACTGGTGCACAACGCATCGGTCTATATGGTATTAAGAAAGAGGAATTGCCTCAAGTATGGGAAGATCTAGGTATGCGTTCGGCATCTGCATACGGTAAAAAACTACGTTCTGTTAAATCATGTGTCGGTAAAGAATTCTGTCGATTCGGTACACAGTTAACGACGCAACTTGCAATTCGTCTCGAGTCAACATTTGAATATATTGATACACCGCATAAATTTAAGATTGGGGTATCAGGCTGCCCACGTAGCTGTGTAGAATCTGGTGTGAAAGATTTCGGTGTTATCGGTGTCGAGAATGGCTTCCAGATCTTTGTTGGTGGTAATGGTGGTACAGAAGTTAAAGCTGCAACGTTACTTACGACAGTAGCAACTGAAGATGAAGTTGTACGTTTATGTGGCGCGATGATGCAATACTACCGTGAAACAGGAATTTACGCTGAACGTACTGCACCGTGGATGGAACGCTTAGGTTTCGACAAGGTGAAAGAAGTACTGCTGGATGAAGCGAAACAACAGGAATTATACGATCGTTTGATGGATGCTAATAAAGCACGTCAGGAAGAACCATGGAAAGCAATTGCATCAGATGAAGAGAAACGAAAAATGTATGAAGTGGAGCGCGTATAGTCATGGAAAAAATTAAACTATTCAATGTATCTGAATTAGAACCTCAAATTGGTAAAAAAGTATTTGTGAAAGACGAAGAGATTGGTATATTCTTATTAGAATCTGGAGATATTAGAGCGATCGGTAATCGCTGTCCTCATAAAAATGGTCCTTTATCAGAAGGTACGGTAAGTGAGCATTACGTATTCTGTCCGCTGCATGACCGAAAGATTAATTTAAACGATGGACAAATTCAGGCACCAGATGAAGCAGACGGATGTGTTGAGACTTATAAAACAGAAGTCGATAACGGTGAGTTATTCATATGGATCTAGGTAAAGTTTACTTTATCGGTGCAGGACCAGGTGACCCTGGCCTTGTTACTTATAAGGCAATACGTAAAATCGAGCAGGCAGATGTGATTATATATGATCGTCTTGTAAATCCAATATTACTGCAGCTCAGCAAGCGCGACTGCAAACTGATATACGTTGGTAAGAATCCTGACGTAAAATATAAGAAGCAGGATGAAATCAATACAATCATTAATCATTGTGCGCAGCAGTATAAGACTATTGTCCGTCTAAAAGGTGGGGACCCAGGTATATTCGGTCGCCTGACTGAAGAAGTAGAAAGTCTGAACGACCATACGCCATACGAGATTGTTCCAGGGATTACAAGCGCATCGGCTGCAGCGCTCTATTCAGGCTTCCCACTGACGGACCGTGCATATTCACCGCATGTTACGTTTTCAACGGGTCATCTGCAAAAAGACAGCGTCAGAGAAATTGATTTTGAAGCACTCGCGAAAGGTGGAACACTTGCACTGTATATGGGGATGAAAGCATTACCTGAAATCGTAGAAGTATTATCTAAAAATGAAGCTCATCTAAAAATAGCAGTAATTGGACATGCAAGTTATGGCTTCCAGAAGACGGTTACAGGAGATTTAACAAATATTATCCAGAAAGTTCAGGAAGAAGAGGTTACACATCCGGCAATGATTATTATTGGTGACGTTGTGAACTGCAGAAAAGGGGCATCATGGTTTGAATCCCTACCTGAATTTAATGAAGCCCATCTCTATATAAGTACAGATGAAATCAATAAGCATGAACTTATCGAACGATTTGAGCAAGGTGGATTTTATTACGCAATCGACCAGATGAATGACGCATTAGTACAGGAAAAGTACAGAAACGTACATGTTGATGTATTAAGCGAAAGAACTTTTACGCAAGTATTTGCATTCAGTATTCAAGCGCTACAATTATTTGAAGAAACGTATGGCATACAATTTAATCGCAATATCATTAATATTAAAGGCTGAAGCAGTTCAGCCTTTTTATAGATAGGAGCAATATATGACAATTACTAAATCAATAATTCACCAAGTGATTCCAAATTTAAATGAAACAGAGCACCTCTATTTAACATTGCTCGCCGCAAACGGCAACCGTATCAATAAAGATAGTATACAGACGGAATATGTATTACCTAACTTAGTTGAAGCAGGACTGATTGAAGCAAGTAGCGGTAAAATCTTTGAAATTCCAAATGAACTGATCAACTATTATAATGAACTACACCTAAATAGTGAACATGAATGGATTGAAGCACCGACTGATGAAGAAACTGCATATGAAAGCGATGTGCTAAAAGCCAATCTCGAACAATATCAATCACAGCTTGAAATTGAAACAAACATTCATACGATGATTGATAACTGGTCGAACAAAGATTTGAAGACACATTTACAAACATTAAGTGATGAAGATATCATCGGGATTGTACGCTTTTATCAGTTAGAAGAAAAATCAGATAAAAATTCAAATATTAACATGATTCATCAGGCATTCTTTAAAGACTTCACGATGATTCAGAAGATGATGAAGTATATGGACTTTGAGCTGCAACTGAATATTGAGAATGCATTGCAGTTCGGCTATGACAATTTCACATATATGAAAGGGGCAACGAGAGAAATCTTTGCGTTCAGTCATGATTTTAATGAAATCCTCTTCGTACCGAAAGATGTGCTTGAACATTTTAAAAAATTGAAAGCATCAGGCATAATTAATCCGGAAATCGAGAAGATTAAGTTTTACCGTGGAATGATGAACCTATACGGATTTGTACGTCTGGATTTTATGCAGCAAGTGTATAAGAAAGTATATCGCAAGGATATTACGAGTGATGACATCAAGCAGGATATAAAGACCTACTTTCCAAATCTCGTACCGAATATTAAAGGCAACTGGGTGAAACATGAAATATATTCACATCAGCAGATGGATTTAGATGTAATGTTCAGCAATATGGAATACTATACACCAGTGAACGCTCAGCAAATCTATAAATATGTACAGAACTCACATGTAGAGAATAATAAATTAAAAGAAGACTTAAAGACAGAATTGAAGCACAATATGAAAGGTGAACATATTTATCCACAGCAAGTAGAAGCACTGTTCAACGAAATTATAGAGACATTTCGTGTGACAGATAGCTTTGAAACAGCATTTGAATTTGTCGCAGATCTTGGTGCAAGACAGATGATCTCTATAGTACCGACAGAGAACTTAACGAAGTTGTTAAAGACGATGTACACAGAAGTAAGGTTATGGCGTATCGGTGGACATAAAGTTATCGAAATGCCGGAATATCGTCAGCAGAAGAAGTCACGCGTTGTGTCATATAAGAAACGTAATAAGAAAAGATAGTTAACGATAGAAACCGAAACATAAAGATATTATTATGTTTCGGTTTTATGTTGATTTATTATTGAACTAAAGCTTGCGCATTACTTTGATCTTTTTAATTATACCGTGTTCAGTAAAAAGAAATTAAATTTATATCAGCAGCTGCTCATTTGAGTAGCTGATTTTTAATTTACTTATTTAATCGATAATAATACACTTGAAATAACACAATTGAAGAGGTGAGGACATGCAGTATGAAGTGAAAAGAATTTGTATCGGTAGTATAGAAAAGATTAATGTAAAAGGTAAAGAGAAGAAAACTGCTTATTATAAATATCCTATTGTGAATGCAGTACAACTCACTTTTATGGGGTTTGTAGGAGATCAACATGTCTATAAAGGGCATGGCGGTATAAATAAAGCGGTTTGCTTATATGATCTTAATGATTATGATTTATGGTCAGATTACATAGAGATTGACACGGAATTTAGTTTGTTCGGTGAGAATATAACAACCGTCGGATTAGATAAAGATACAATTAGCATTGGTGACATTTATAAACTTGGAGAGGCGCTTATTCAAGTGACTGAAGGACGTGGACCATGTAATACAATCGCCCAGATACACAATGTACCAAATATCGTAAAGATGATGGCCGCAAGTCGAGCAACAGGGTGTTACTTTAGAGTACTTGCTGAAGGTATGGTAGCACCTGATTGTCAGTTAGAACTTGTGAAAAAAGATGAAACAGGGTTTACATTACATGAGTTTAATGAATTAGTATACGGTGATAAGAAGAATAAAGCATTGATTGATAAAGCATTGAAGGTGGAGGCTTTACCTGCTGAACATAAAGAAAAGTTTGCAAAGCGCTTATGAGATGTGAGTGGTTCATCAATATTATAAAGCATTCTGATAAATAAGAAATATAATGTTTAATGATGAGATTAACAATGAAGCCACTTTTTGCAGGGCAGGAGGATTATATTAGTAGAAAAGAAATCTCGTTGCTCGAACTTGTGTTAAATTTTGATGCAGAGTTCTTTATTATGGCTGTATCATTTAGAAGCTCAGTATCTAAGACTGATATATTACCGAAAGCTGGAGGGAATATTATTTTCAAGTAATGCAAATATAAGGGGACCGACGACTGCTGCAGCATTAGCGATTGCTAAAGGATGGCATAAATTAATTGGACCAGCGATGGTATATTTTTGGAACAATATATGTAATAATATCCTATAATAACATAAAATATAAGTTTACGGTGGAATAGGAGATGTATTTATGGACAAGCAACTAGCACTACTTAAACAAATGACCGACTGTAATGCACCGGCTGGATTTGAACTGCCGATGACAAAGCTGATGCAGGAACTATTTGATGAAGAAAGTATAGAAACGGTGCACGATAATACAGGAGGCATCTTTGGGGTTAAAAAGATGGCTTCAAACCATTCAATAATGTTACTGGGCCACCTAGATGAAATTGGCTTCATGGTAACAGAAGTTACTGAAGATGGATTTATTAAATTTACGAATTTAGGCAGCTGGTCTGGAACTGTAATGACAAGTCAGAAGGTTACGATTTTAACGCAACAAGGGGAAGTGCGAGGTGTCATCGGTAGTAAACCACCGCATGTCTTACCACAAGCAGAACGTAATAAAGTTGATCCAGATGCGATGTTTATCGATATCGGTACAGATAATCGTGAAGAGACATTGGATGCAGGTGTACGTGTTGGCGATCCAATCACCCCGTATTCAGAGTTTGAAGTGATGGCTAATCCTAATTATTTACTTGCTAAAGCATTTGATAACCGCTTTGGATGTGCTGCAGCATACGAAGTTATTAAAGCAGTTGATAATCATGTTACTTTGTATGCAGGCGCTGTTACGCAGGAAGAGACTTTATCTCGTGGTGCAATCACTGCAGCAAATAAGATACGTCCGAGCCTGGCAATAGCTATTGATGTATGTATATGTTCAAAGACACCGGGTATGGAGAACGCCGGACAAACTAAGATGGGAGATGGCCCTGTAATTTTGTTATCAGACGCCTGGAATATTGGACATGTATCCTTTAGACGATATGTTGAACAGGTGGCAGAGGAGAATGGTATTAAATATCAAATTGATCATCTTACAGGAGGATATACAGACGCAGGGCACGTTGCAGTGAGTAATAACGGTGTACCAGCGATTACAATATCTGTGCCAACACGTTATATCCATAGTAATGTTTCGATGATGCATCGTGAAGATTATAATGGTGCAGTGAAATTACTTAAGAAAGTTGTAGAAAGTATTGATGATGAAGCGGTGGAACGAATTATTAAGCAGGAGATTTAGGAATGGTTTTGTAGATGGCGAATTATTGGAAAGTACGCCACCTAAAGCGTTGATGCATTGTGAATTATGTTGCAGGTGACGAACTATCTTGAAGTACGCCACCTAGAGCGTTGAGATAGTGAAATTCGAGATGTATGTGTCGAACTATGTTAAAGTACGCCACCTAGAGCGTTGAGGTAGTGAGATTCGAGATGTATGTGTCGAACTATCTTGAAGTACGCCACCTAGAGCGTTGAGATAGTGAAATTCGAGATGTATGTGTCGAACTATGTTAAAGT
>NZ_JBVGOY010000002.1:0-49059 GCF_058188655.1 Macrococcus sp. CoH-51_TC_04 | reverse complement strand
ACGCCACCTAGAGCGTTGAGATAGTGAGATTCGAGATGTATGTGTCGAACTATGTTGAAGTACGCCACCTAGAGCGTTGAGATAGTGAAATTTGAGATGTATGTGTCGAACTATGTTGAAGTACGCCACCTAGAGCGTTGAGATAGTGAGATTCGAGATGTATGTGTCGAACTATCTTAAAGTACGCCACCTATGAAACGTACTGTATTCCTTACACTAAGAGGAGAATCCATATGCACAACATTTATGATAACCACGACTTCTTTAATCGTTATAAAGAAGTCAGATTAAATCCAACGAGTTATAACGAAATGATAGAAGTACCGAGAATCAAAGAACTTCTGCCGAATCTGTATAATAAGACAATACTCGATATCGGTTGTGGAATGGGACAGCTCGTCCAGTATATGCTTGAGCAGTCTCCGATTCAGATCACGGGCATCGATATTTCTAGCAACATGATACAGGAAGCAAAGGAAAATATACAGGATCAGCATGTTACTTTCTTGAATACTGATTTTATGGAATTTGATTCTGTCGCGGATTATGATGTTATCGTTTCATCCCTTGCATTTCACTATATTGAAGATTATAAAGATGCTGTTCAAAAGGTTTATAATCATTTGAAAAATACTGGTGTGTTTATCTTCTCAATTGAGCATCCTGTAGCAACTGCAACACGTTCAGACGATTTATGGTCACATGTGCCTGATATGTATGATCATTATAAGCTAGATCATTACTTCGAGAGTGGTATGCGTAGTACAAGATGGTTGCAGCAAGACGTAATAAAATATCATCGAACGATGGAGGAGCTGCTGAATACATTACTTGAAGCAGGATTTAAATTAGAGCGTATCATCGAAACCGGAAATACCGAGTTATCCAATGAATATATGAGCCATGTCGATATCGAAAAAATTAATCATCGCCCGTCATTTGTCATCTTTAAAGCTGTGAAGGAATAATAAAACGCCTTGTCTATTTGACAGGGCGTTCTTTTTTCGCTTTTAATTTCGCAAGTTCTTTCTGAATGCTCAGATGTAGTTTCTTACTTGCGATGATATATAATATGTCGTTTGTCTGTATCTCAAAATTACCATCAGGCACGTACAACTTGTCGTCTCTTACAACCGCATTAATATTGGATTGTCTCGGTAGACCAAGTTCATGTATTTTTTTATTTGCCCATGGTGATCCTAATTTTACAAGGTATTCACGTATATCAACTTCTGTAACTTCGCTTGCAACCATATCAAAGTGGTAAGGACTTGTATGTGCCTCTCCTTTATTAAGTCCGAGTTTATTCGCAAGAGGGACAAGTGTCATACCTTGCAGTAATGCGCTTAGTAACACGACAAAGAAGACGACGTTAAAGATGATTTCTGAATTTTCAACTTCTGCTAACAGTGCATATGTTGCAAGAATAATTGGTACTGCACCCCGTAATCCTGCCCATGAGATAAAGGTAAGTTCTTTCTTCGATAGATCCGTCCAGAAGAGTGTTAGCCAGACACTTATAGGCCTTGCCACGAACATCAGGACGATTGCGATGAGTAATCCTTGAATCATTATGCCTGGCAGCTGACTAGGGAATACGAGTAATCCTAATAGTATAAACATTGTCATCTGAGCCATCCATGCAAAGCTTTCGCCGAATCTGATGATATTTGCACGGTAGCTGAGCGGATGGTTACCTAAATATAATGCAAAGACATATACAGCAAGGAGTCCACTGACTTTCAGTGGAGAAGATAGTCCGTATGTAAGAAAGGCTAAAGTAAGTGCAAGGATAGGATAGAGTCCAGTCGCTTCAAGCTCTACAAAGTTTATGAGTTTAACTGTAATATATCCGATGAGCAGGCCTAGTAATGCGCCGCCTACCATTTGCCATACAAATAGTAATGCACTTGTTAGAAGTGATGCATCTGGCATTGTTAGTAGATTGATCATCGTAACAGTTAAAAATAACGCCATAGGGTCATTTGTTCCAGATTCAACCTCAAGTATGCTTTTAATCTTCTGTTTAATTTGCTTGTTACCAAGAATACTGAATACAGCGGCAGCATCCGTAGATCCGACAATGGCTCCAAATAACAGCCCCTGTTTCCAGGATAAATCTAATATAAAAACTGTGGCTACACCTACAATGAAACTTGTAATGAGAACACCGATTGTTGCTAGTATAGATGCATAAGAGATTGCATTTTTCACCGTTAATTTAGTTGTTTGAATACCACCATCGAACAGAATGATGACAAGTGCGATTGTTCCAATAAGTTGTGCGAGGAAAGCATTATCAAACATAATGAATGAATTCAGTGCCATACCTACAGCGAGAAAGACGATTAATGAGGGAAGTCCGAGTTTACTGGATAATGTTGTGGTCATGACTGCAGTAAAAAGTAGCAAACCAAGAATTAAAATAATAATTTCAGTATTAATGAGATCACTCCTAAATGATATTTCATAATAATTATATCAAAAATTCAAATTATTATGAAATATCATTCACTATAAAAGAGCCAGGAACAACGTAATGTGTCCTGGCTACAATAAATATACTATTTATTCGCATCAGAGAAAGCTTTTGCGATATCGATTAATTTCTTCGGAGCATCTTCTACAGCCATATGTACTTCAATAAAGTGCATGTGGTCTTTGTCTGCTTTAACGCTGTCCATAACTGTCTTTAATTCATTTGAAGTCTTAGCATCGTGGACTTTAACGGTGTCTTTACCACCAAATACTTCTGGTAACTGTTTGTAGTTCCACATCTGGATGTCATTGTATGGTTCTTCCATACCATGTATCAGACGTTCAACAGTATAGCCATCGTTATTGATTACGAAGATAATCGGCTTAATGTCTTTTCTGATCATCGTAGATAGGGCCTGAACAGTTAATTGTAATGAACCGTCACCGATGAGCAGAATATTACGTCTATTCACATCAGCAAGCTGGGAACCTAATAGAGATGGGAATGTATAGCCGATAGATCCCCATAACGGCTGACCGATAAATTGATTCCCTTTATATAAAGATAGATCATAAGCACCAAAGAATGATGTGCCTTGCTCTGCAAGTAAAATATCATCTTTTTCTAAGAATGCATTCATCATTTTGAAGTAGTTGCTTTGTGTTAAAGGTGCGTCGTTCAACTCATACTTCATATCCGAACGTTGATATGATAGGTAGTGTGTTTCATTCTTGTAGTCGATGCAGTTCAATCCGTTTACTAGATCAATCAGCGAGACATTATCGCTTATCACATCCTCAGCTTTAAAGTCATTATGGTTAATATAGATAATATTATTAGTATCGAATTTGTATGAGAAACCTGCTGTTGCAGAGTCTGTCAGTTTTGCACCGATATTTAAGATGACATCTGCATTATCCACATACTCACGCACATTTTCTTTCGCAATCTTACCGTCATAAATCCCTAGGTAATGCTCATTTTCTTCATTAAATGCAGATTTACCAAGAGAAAGCTGTGCAACAGGTATATTTGTTTGATTTACGAACTGCTCTAGCTGTTCATGTAGTTTAAAGCTGTTGATCTCATGTCCCGCTATAATTACAGGTTGTTTTGCAGACATGAGCTTCTCCTCTACCGCCTGGATATATGCATCAACATTTTGTGACTTATGTGTATATACTTTAGGTGCATGGGGAATCTCAATTTCTGTCAAAGCAACATCTATTGGTAGGTGTATGTGTACAGGACGCTTTTCTTTGAGCGCGCTATGAATGACACGGTCAATCTCACCCACTGCATTGTCGACAGAAAGTATTGTTGTCGTCGCAGTGATATGTGCATACATTTTCGAATAGGAATCGAAAATACCTTCACCAAGTGAATGATGGACGTAGCGTCCCTCTTGTTGAGCGACAGATGAAGGACCGCCCGAAATTTTTATGACAGGCACACGTTCAGCATAACTTCCAGCAATTCCGTTTACGGCACTTAGTTCTCCTACGCCAAATGTTGTACTTACTGCTGCAAGTCCGTTAACTCTCGCATAGCCGTCAGCAGCATAGGCTGCATTGAGTTCATTTGTATTGCCTATCCATTCGACACTGTCATGACGAATGACATCGTCAAGGAATGCTAACGTAAAGTCACCTGGTACTCCAAAAATTTTATCGACACCGTTAACATGAAGTGCATCGATTAAGTATTGACCGATTCTTTGTTTCATATCTCTCATCCTTTCTTTAGTAACAATTTAAATATATAGCTAAAATAATATTAAGTCAACTGCATTGACCTATTTGTTGTAATCTTAATTTTTCACTGTATAATATAAGTAATACGTTGAAGGGATAGAGACAATGTATATGGATAAAGACTATGAACATATGTTATTTTACTTTGCATATAAGACGTTCATTGGAGCAGCAGATGAAATTATTGAACAACACGGTATGTTAAGACAGCATCATCGATTTCTGTTTTTTATTTGTAAGAAACCAGGGATAACTATGAAAGAATTGCTGACAGTACTTGAGATTTCTAAGCAAGGTTCACAAAGTACACTGAAAGTATTAAAAGAAAAAGCGCTGATTACTGAACAACCATCACCCCAGGATAAACGTCTGAAAGAACTCTATCCTACTGATCAAGGGATACAGCTGATAGATACGTTAAACGAAGCACAGCGTCATCTATTTGAAACAACTTTTAAAGAAGCTGGCAACCAGTGGATTGATGTGATGGAGTCATTAGCAGAAATGAGACCAGGATTCTCATTGATAAAGGAAGAGGGACAATAATGGAAATAATTGAATCAATACAAAATCAGAAGATCAAACAGATAGCTAAACTGCATAACAGGAAAGATAGAAAGAAAATGCAGCAGTTTATAATTGAAGGAGAACATCTCGTTGAAGAGGCAGTAAACAGTAATGTTGATATTGAAATGATCCTTACTGTTAATCCGGATAAATTGACAGAAGCTATGGTTGCAGGTAGCAAACAACAGTATGAAATCACTTTTAAAGTTGCTGAGAAGTTATCTCAGACAGAAGCACCTCAAGGAATATACGCCGTATGCAATATGAAAGATGGGAAAGACGCTGAACTGAACCGTGTTATTTATTTAGACCGTATTCAGGATCCTGGGAACGTTGGAACGATTATTCGTACAGCTGATGCAGCAGGATTGGACGCCGTTATTATAGCAAAAGGGACTGTTGATATTTATAACGACAAAGTTCTGCGTGCATCTCAAGGTAGTGTGTTTCATATACCGGTCATTGAGATGGATTTTGATGAAGCAAGCTCAAAGTCTAACGGTACAATCTATGGTACGAGTTTAGAGAAGGCACGTGATTATAAAGAAGTCATACCAAGTGATAATTTTATGATTGTATTAGGAAATGAAGGGCAAGGTGTGAACCCTGAAATACTATCCGCTACAGATGAAAATTTATATATACCCATTTATGGTAGCGCTGAAAGTCTGAACGTTGCCGTTTGTGCAGGAATATTGATGTATCATTTTGTGAAGTAGAACCGGGTAATCGGTTCTACTTTTTTATTGCAATTAAATGGGTCGTAAAGTAATTTTTGAAGTGATTAACAAACGGAGAAAACGTAATAGTGAGATTGTCATAGTAAAAGTTTCTCGTAAAAATGCTTTCGTTTTTTTTTACAGTAATAAAACACATCAATTTAATGATGTGTTTTATTATTTGAGTTATTTTCTTTTACGTGAACGATATAGTATCAATGCACCAACAATGAGTACAACAATTGCAGCTACCATCAAGGGTTTGCTAGCTGCTTCACCTGATTCAGGTAGCGTGTTTGTGCTTGATTTCATGCTCATAGGTTCTGCTTTTACAGGAGCTGATAAGTTGTCGACAAATCCGCTAGCAAGCGAGTCCTTAATATCATTAGTTCCAATTTTATTATTGAGTGTGGCGAGTTTTTGATTTCCTTCCTGAAGATGGTCGTGAAGGAGGTCGAAAACTTTTCCGTTATATTCATGCTGTGTAAATTGGCCGGCATCTTTTAAAGATGAGAGATCATTTAATCTTGATTGATATTTCTGAGTAAGCTCATCTGTGTTAAAATCATGTGCCAGCAGGTCGTCAAAGTTAAAATGTAAGCGATCTGTCTGATTCAGATAGTTGCTTAGTGTCTCATTAAGTATTTTAAGTACTTTGGTTTTATATTCTAACTCGCTGATTTCCTGTTTATACTTTAAAGTTTCTAATTTTAATAGTGTATCGATATTTTCTTTGTTCAGCCATTTATCAGAAAGAGAGATTGCTTTCCCGTCTATTTCAGGTGAAATATTATTTAGATTGATGTGTTGTTTCTCGGCGCTGCTCTTTTCGGTATCATCTAAAGGTGCTGTTACACTATTTTTAGGCGCTTCATTAAAGTTTACTGCACTTTCTGATGATTTAACTTCCTGAAGTTGAGTTGAAATTGTATCACGCACTTTTGCTGAGTCATCTCTTAAGGTTTGAATCTCTTCTTTTTTTATTTTAGTTTTCTCAGTCACTTTATCACGTACTTCTGCTGCATCATCTCTTAAGGTTTGGATCTCTTCTTTTTTTATTTTAGCTTCCTCAGTTATTGTATTAACATTCTCCTTAATTTCGCTTTTGCTTGATTCGATTTGAGGCTTAATTAAATCGATTTTTGAAGTTTCGGATGTATTAGCAAATGCTTGTGCAGGAACGATAAAGAAGGAAGTTGCAAATACCATCGTCAAAATTTTTTTATTTTTCATGATAAGACTCCTTAGTTAATATATTTTAGTATAATAAATAATAATAAGGTACTTAATTTAAATGATAATACATATGACAATTTTTATCTATATTTTTACTTAAAGTTTTTCTGATATATTGATTTATGTATATACATACTATGATCTATGGACTTGAATAACGTGCATACATTCTATATAATTAAAATAATGAAATACATCGCCGTTTATCAGCCGGGATATGTATGTGTTGTCAAGAGAGTTTCACATTGGTGAGAGTGAAATCTTCAGATGCTTATCTTTTCAGCTGACAGGCAGTCTAATAAGAAGTTAGACCGGTTGTTCCGTTATCGCTTAATGAGCTGTGTGCATATGCACAAATTTGGGTGGTACCGCGGAGTCTTTCGTCCCTTGTATAGGGAATGAAGGCTTTTTTTATTGTTTAAAATTAAGGAGGAAGAACATGGAACTTAAAGAAAGATTACAGGCGTTAAAGTCTGAGGCAGTGGACAAAGTAAGTCAGATTACAGATAAGAAAGCATTACAAGATATCAAAGTTTCTTACATCGGTAAAAAAGGTGTGATCACTGGTCTGATGAAAGAGATGAAATCTCTGCCAAACGAAGAGAAACCGATGTTTGGTCAGCTTGTTAATGATGCCAAACAAACCGTAGAAAGTGCAATTGCAGAAGTTGAAGTTCGTATTGAAGCGGAACTTGTGAACAAACGACTTGAAAGTGAAACAATAGATATTACTTTACCAGGTAAAAAGTTAAGTTCAGGGAGCAGTCATCCGCTCGACCGTATCGTTGAGGATATTGAAGATTTATTCATCGGTTTGGGCTATGAAATTGTAGAAGGATTCGAAGTAGAAAGCGATCATTATAACTTTGAAGCGTTAAATCTTCCAAAATCTCATCCTGCACGTGATATGCAGGATAGTTTCTACATTTCTGAAGAAGTATTAATGCGTACGCATACATCTCCTGTTCAAGCTCGTACGTTGGAATCACGTAAAGGTGAAGGACCTGTAAAAATTATTTGTCCAGGTAAAGTCTACCGTCGTGATTCTGATGATGCGACGCATTCACATCAGTTTACACAAATCGAAGGATTAGTTGTTGATGAGAATATTAAAATGAGCGACCTTAAAGGAACGCTTGAATACTTTGCGAAGAAGATGTTCGGTGAAGATCGTGAGATTCGTCTGCGTCCAAGTTTCTTCCCGTTTACTGAGCCTTCTGTAGAAGTGGATATTTCATGCTTCAAATGTAAAGGTAAAGGCTGCAACGTTTGTAAAGGGACAGGATGGATTGAAATTCTCGGTGCCGGTATGGTACATCCGAATGTTTTAGAGATGGCTGGTTTTGATTCTAATAAATATTCTGGATTCGCATTCGGTATGGGACCAGATCGTATTGCGATGTTAAAGTATGGTATTGAAGATATTCGTCATTTCTATACGAATGATCTAAGATTTATTCGTCAGTTTTTACGTTTAGAAGATGGAGGAGAACCGAATGTTAGTAAGTAAAGAATGGTTAGATGAATATGTAAAAGTTGATGTTTCGGTAGAAGCGCTTGCTGAGAAGATTACAAGAAGCGGAATTGAGATTGAAGAAATTATCGATTATACAAAAGATATTAAGAACTTAGTGGTTGGACATGTAGAATCGATCGAGAAGCATCCTGATGCAGATAAATTAAATGTCTGCCAGGTGAATGTTGGCGAAGAAGTGAAACAAATTGTCTGTGGTGCACCGAACGTCGCAGCTGGTCAGACAGTAATCGTCTGCTTACCTGGTGGACGTCTGCCTGGTGGTGTTAAGATAAAAAAAGCGAAACTACGCGGAGTAGAATCTAACGGTATGATTTGTTCGTTAGGTGAACTAGGTATCTCTTCAAACTTGATTCCAGAAGCGTACGAAAAAGGGATATACGTATTTGAAGAAGCTATCGCGCCAGGTACAGATGCACTTGCTGCATTATCGCTAGATGATGCCGTGATGGAATTCGGTCTAACACCTAATCGAAGCGACTGTATGAGCATGATTGGTTCTGCATTTGAGACAAGTGCATTATATGAAGAACCATTGAAGCTACCTGCAACGCATATTAATGAAATGAGTGAACAAGTATCAGACTTAATCAGTATTGAAATTGAAGAAGCGACGTTATCACCGTATTATGCTGCACGTATCGTGAAGAACGTAAAGATCGGACCTTCACCTGCACATATTCAAGGCCGCTTAATTAAAGCGGGTATCCGCCCGATTAATAACGTTGTTGACGTATCGAATTACGTTATGCTGGAATATGGACAGCCGCTGCATATGTTTGACTATGATAAGATTGGCAGCACAACAATTAAAGTTCGTCCAGCAACTGATGGCGAAAAGATGACAACATTAGACGATAAAGAGCGCACATTAACTGCAGAAGATATCGTGATTACAAACGGTACAACACCAGTAGCGCTTGCTGGGGTGATGGGAGGAGATTTCTCTGAAGTAACGGATAGTACAGTGAATGTACTGATTGAGTCTGCGATGTTTGCGCCGCTAAACATACGTAAAACTGCGAACCGTCTGAACTTGCGCTCTGAATCATCAAGTCGCTTTGAAAAAGGTGTTGCAGCAGAATTTGTACTTGATGCATTAGACCGTGCAGCATATCTCCTGCAGGAAAATGCGCAAGGAGAAGTATTAAGTGGTGTTGCTTCAGCTGGGGCATTACCAGAGTTTACAACGAACGTTCAAATTACAACGGATGATATTAATCGATTGATTGGATTTGATATCTCTAATACAGAAATTAAAAACATATTCGAACGTCTTGGCTTTGAAACGAAGATAGATGGTGATTCATTCAACGTCATCGTACCATCTCGTCGTGGTGACATTACTATTAAAGAAGATTTAGTCGAAGAAGTTGCGCGTATTTATGGTTATGATGCACTACCTGCGACATTACCAGAAACGAAGACGAACAAACAAGTAGGACTGACTGATTATCAGGCGAAACGTCGTGCAGTGAAGGCGTTGCTTCAAGGGTTAGGATTAAATCAGGCAATCACCTATGCACTTGTCTCAAATGAAAAATCGAAACAGTTCGCACTAAAAGAAGCTGAAACGACAGCGCTCTTAATGCCGATGAGTGAAGATCATGCAGTGCTACGTCAATCATTATTGCCTCACTTAATTGATGTCGTAAGCTATAATAATGCACGTCAAATGAAAGATGTCGCGTTCTATGAAATTGGAAATACATTCTTTAAACAAGAAGACTTATTACCTTCAGAAGAAGAACATGTTGCTGGGATTATTACTGGACTTGTCACACCAACGATGCATCAAGGGAAAAAGGAGCAAGTTGACTTTTTCCATGTGAAAGGGATAGTGGAGGCGTTAAGTGAAAGATTAGGTCTAGTGTTCCGATATGTTAGAAGTGATGAGTCGATGTTGCATCCTGGTCGCAGTGCAGATATCTATGTGAATGAAACGAAGATCGGCATCATTGGTCAATTGCACCCGACAGTAGAGAAAGCAAATGACTTAAAGGAAACGTATGTGTTTGAATTAGATTTAAAAGTCTTGCTTTCAATTCAGCAAGGTCAGATTATCTACAATATGATTCCGAAGTTCCCTGGAACTAGCCGTGATATCGCACTTGAAGTTGAACGTAAACAGGATACGGGCGAACTGATTGCAGAAATTCTTAAAGTGGATTCTAAGTACTTGAAGTCAGCTGAAGTATTCGACGTATACAAAGGTGAGCATATTGCACAGGATAAGAAATCGGTAGCGATTCGAATGGAATTCCTGAATCCGGAACAGACGCTGACAGATGAAGAGATTAAACCGATATACGATGCGGTTATTGAAAGATTAGAGTCAATTGGCGCTAAACTTAGAGGTTAAAAAATAAGCTGACAATCGTCAGCTTATTTTTTTATGAGCTTCAATGCTTTTTCTCTGTTTTTAAAGTCTTTTTTCGTTATCGTATCTAAATAATCAATGCCTCTAAGTTTAATAATTTTTGCAGCTTCAGCATCTACTTTAGCGCCTGCTCCTTTTGTGATTGAGATGCCGGTTTCTTTAATTATTTGTTCGAAATGTTTTACAAACGCATATCTTGCAATAATGGAGCTTGCGGCGATGGCAATCGCTTTGGATTCGCCTTTCGTTTCGAACTTAGTTTTATTGCGCTCAGGTATTGCGCCGAGTGCATAATTTTCATATACACCTTGAACTGCAAACTGGTCGATTACAATGTAATCCACAGGTTCATCTATTTTGTTCAGCACGTTTTTAATCGCTTCATTATGCAGCACCGCCTTCATCTTAACTTGTGACCAGCCCATCTGTTTACGTTCATTATATTTGATGTTATCTAGGACGAGCAGTGAATGTGGGATTATCGGGATGATTTGTTCTGCAAGTTCTATAATTTGTCTGTCTTTGAGATTCTTAGAGTCCATGACACCAAGCACTTTCAGAATTTCAGCATTTTTCTTTGATACATAGCTCGCGACAACGGTCATCGGTCCGAAGTAATCCCCAGAACCTGCTTCATCGCTACCGATACAGTTGAAATGATCATACTGGATACTTTCAATGGATACGTTATGCTTAGAGGTAGAATTACTGTCTGGAAGTTGCTGAGTGAGTTGAATACCAGCTTTAGAAAGAATTTGTTCACCGATTACTTCACTATTTGAACCTTGAATCATCAACTTATTGGAGTTGTAGAGTGTTACTGTATGACCGGATAGTTTTGTTCGATATTTCGTACCTTGTGGAAGGCTTGTAGTACTGGATACAGGTAATATATCTTCTATTCTTTTTGCTTGTTCAGCATTTAATAGGTATACTTTATTGCTCATTTTTGCCTGCTTTCTTACATAATAGTATGTTTTTATTGTTAATTATCCTATAAAAATGGTAACATAAACTAAAATAAATGACGATGTCGGAGTGTTGATATGGGAGAGTTTAAGAATCGTATTACTGTAAACATATATGATCAGTTCTATACTATTCTCGGCGAAGAAGAGCCGAGCCATATCCGTCACGTTGCGAGTCTTGTTGATGAACGTATTCGGGAGATTGCGAAGTACAATGCAGGTCTCGACACTTCACGAAAGGCTGTGCTTGCAGCAGTTAACGTGATGGATGATTATGTGAAACTAAAGGAAGAACACGATTTACTGTTAGATAAGTTGAATCGTCTAGAGGGTAATAACAGTCATGATTAATATTTTATTGATATTCTTTTTGTGTCTAGGAACGATTATCGGTTTTAGAAGAGGATTGATCTTACAATCACTACATTTGATCGGTACACTCGGATCGTTCATTATTGCACAGCTATTTTATAAGGACCTGGCACAAAAGCTCGTGCTTATGATTCCGTTTCCATCGACAGAAGGAAATTATGAGTCGAAGTTTTTGAATATGATCACTAATGAAATGACATTTTATAACGTTGTAAGTTTTGTAATATTATTTTTATTGAGTAAGGTAATCCTTCAATTTATTGCAACTGTTTTTGATTATATTGCACAGCTACCATTACTGAAACAGTTCAATCGTTTGTTTGGAGCGATATTAGGATTTATTGAGTCGCATCTTCTCATATTTATCGTGCTATTTCTATTGTCAATGATTCCGATAACAGCAATACAAACGAAATTAGAAGGAAGCATTATTGCAAATTTAATTGCGAACCATACCCCGGTATTAAGTAATTTTGCGAAACATCTGTTTGAATATGCAGGGTTTATCATTTAATAAAGTCATAGGCTACTTGTCTATGGCTTTTATTTTGGAGGGTATTATGAGTATTACAAAAAAAGATTATATAAAGCAGTTAGAACGTATTGCGACATTACTTGAACTTTCAGCTGAGAATCCATTCAAAGTTTCTGCATATCGTAAAGCAGCAGCGAATCTAGAGACATTCGAAGACGACATCAACGCAGTATCTGATTTCACACAAATTAAAGGCATCGGTAAAGGTGTTGCTGAAGTGCTGGAAGATATTAGAGCTCATCATGAATCATCGCTACTTAAAACGTTAAAGGAACAAGTTCCTGAAGGATTTATACAGATGCTGAAGATTCGTAATCTAGGTGCTAAAAAGATTGTGAAGATTAATGATGCTCTTGGAATTACAACTGTCGATGAATTAAAAGCGGCGTGTCTGAATAATGAAATCAGTGCCCTTGCGGGATTTGGTAAAAAGTCTGAAGAGAATATACTGTCAGGTATAGAAGAAATGTTAACGATGACAGAGAAACTCAGTATTTATCAAGTGCATCAGTTTACGCAGATGATTGATGCAGCGCTCGCTCAAATTGAGGAAATCAACCGTTTCAGTGTAGCTGGCAGCTTTAGACGCCGCAATGAATTTTCGAAGGATATTGACTATATTGTTGAAACAAGTGATCGTGAAACTGTAAAAGCACAGTTAACAGCACTACCTTTTATCAAGAAAGTTGAACTTGCTGGTGATGAGAAAGTTACGATACAGGCTGAAAGAGAAGATTTAATTACGACGGTTGATTTCAGGTTTACAGATTCCGACGGCTATGCGCATATGTTACAGCATTTCACTGGGAGTAAGGAACATAACATTAGAATTCGTCAGCTTGCAAAAGAAAGAAATGAGAAGATAAGTGAATATGGCATTACAACTGATGATGGAAATCTGATTCAGATGCAATCAGAAGCTGAAATTTATCAACATTTTGATCAAACATTTATTCCTCCTGAAATGCGCCAGGACGGTTCCGAATTTGAATTTAAAGAATTTGGTGAGATTATTCAGCCTGAAGACATTCGTGGTGATATACATATGCATACTACATATAGTGATGGTGCGCATACGTTAGAACAGATGATCGAAGCATGTATCGCTAAAGGATACGAATATATGATGATTACGGATCACTCGAAAAGTTTACATGTCGCAAATGGATTGTCAGAAGAACGTTTGTTAGAACAGCATGCACGTATTAAAGCCTTGAATGAACAATATTCAGAAATTGATATTTATTCAGGCGTTGAGATGGATATACTAGCAGATGGTGAAATGGATTACAGCAATGATGTACTAGCACAGCTTGACTATTGTATCGGTGCTATTCATCAGTCGTTGAATCAAAGTGAAGATGAGATTATGAAACGCCTGATCAATGCCTGTAACAACCCATACGTCAGACATATTGCTCATCCAACGGGCAGGTTGATTGGTCGCCGTAATGGTTATCATGTAAACATGTCAAAGCTCATCGAAACTGCACAGAAGACAAATACCATCCTTGAAATTAACGCGCATCCGATGCGTCTTGACTTATCGAGTGACGTATTAAAGCAATACTCAGATATTAAACTTGTGATCAATACAGACGCGCATGCAATCGATCAGCTTGATTTAATGAAATATGGTGTGAGTACAGCAATAAAAGGCTATGTGAAAAAAGAACAGGTAATAAATACTTTGCCACGTGAAGCCTTTAAATCTTGGATACAGAATGGGAAGTAATCATATGAATAAAAAAGCATTAAATATATTAGAATATAACAAAATTATTGAGCGTGTTGACGCATTTACTCAAAATGAACTTTCAAGCCAAAAAGTGAGGATGACACAACCTATCAGCGACAAAGCTGAAATAGATAGCATGCTTGCACATCTTGAAGAAGCACGTCTAATAGAAATGACACAAACAGAACCTGGCATGAGTATGCTGAGCGATATTCAGTCGCTCGTACGCCGTGCAGTAATCGGATCAGTACTTTCGGTTGTTGAATTAAATAAAATTAAGAACAATATTAAAGTCGTCAATCGTTATAAAACATATATCGCGAACTTATATGAAGAGCGTGAACTGGAAATTCCGGTGACATATCATAAGTTCCAAAAGTTACCTCAAGTGACGGAACTTGCTGAAAGTATACAGTCTAAGTGTGATGAAACGACATTGTTTGACCATGCGTCTCCAAAACTCTCGGAGATACGTCAAGAGATGAACCGTATCAACCGTCGTATAAAAGAGCGATTAGAAAGCATCGTTCGCAGCTCGAATAACCAGAAGAAGTTATCAGATGCGATTGTGACGATTCGTAATGGACGACAAGTAATTCCGGTGCGCAGTGAATATAAACAGGATTTTCCTGGTATCGTTCATGATACATCGAGTAGCGGCCAGACATTTTACATTGAACCTAACAGTATTGTACAGTTATCAACAGAACTGAGTGCAGTAACGCATCGTGAACAAGAAGAAGTTGAGCGTATTCTGTATGAACTGATGAATGAAGTCGCAGAATATGATAATGCACTGACATATTCGACGGATGTGTTATCTGATTTAGACGTACTTATGGCTAAAGCGAAATATGGAAACCGTAACAAGATGGTCATGCCGAATGTTGTAAAAGCACGTACTGTAGATTTACCAGGGGCATGGCATCCATTATTACCAGCTGATACGGTCGTAAAAAATAATATTAGTTTTATCGGTGACACACAGACCGTCATCATTACTGGACCAAATACAGGTGGTAAGACAGTAACATTAAAAACAACTGGGCTGATTATCTTGATGACACAAAGTGGTATGATGATACCTGCTGCTGAAGGTGCAGCGATCAGTATCTTTGATGAAGTATTCTGTGATATCGGAGATGAACAGTCAATTGAGCAGTCACTGTCAACGTTCTCAAGCCATATGACAAATATTGTATCGATATTAACAGATATGACAAGTAACAGTTTCGTTATGTTTGATGAACTTGGTGCAGGAACAGATCCGAGTGAAGGTGCAGCACTGGCGATGAGTATATTAGATAAGTGTCTCGAGCAGAACATTATGACGATGGCGACAACGCATTATCCAGAACTCAAAGCTTATAGTTATAATCGTGATCGTGTTATGAATGCGAGCGTGGAGTTTGACATTGAAACATTAAGTCCAACTTATCGCTTGCTGATGGGAGTACCAGGTAAAAGTAATGCGTTTGATATCGCGAAGAAGTTAGGACTGAGTCCTTCGATCATAAAGCATGCACGACAAATGATTCAAATGGATGATGTTGAGATAGATAATATGATCAAAAGCTTAGAAAGTAATGCAAAGCAGATGGAAGATGATCGCATCTTCACAGAACAGCTGAAGTTAGAAGTTCAGTCATTGCATAGTGACTTAAAGAAGAACTTTGATAGTTATTTAGCACAAAAAGAAAACTTAATTGAACGTGCGAAACAAGATGCGAATAAGATTGTTAAAGATGCTGAAAAAGAAGCGGATGAACTATTAAAAACATTACGTAACTTAAAATCAAATGCAGATATAAAAGAAAACGAATTGATTGAAAAACGTTCAAAACTCGGTAAAATGTATCATGAAACAAAGATTAAAGCAGATAAAAAATCAACGAAGAATGAAGTGATAGAAAAAGGTGACCACGTAAAAGTGTTAAGCTACGGTCAAAAAGGAGTCATTCTTGACGTAGATGGCAAGGAAGCAATTGTACAGATGGGAATTATCAAGATGAAATTACCGCTTGATGAACTCGAAAAAGAAGCACCGCCTAAAGAGGATAAGATTCGTGTAGTACCGCGAAGTAATCGTCAGACAATTAAGATGGAACTGGACCTGCGCGGTGAACGCTATGAAGATGCACTAATAAAACTAGAGCAATATCTGGATCAGGCGCTTCTCAGTAATTATGAACAGGTGACAATCATTCACGGTAAAGGGACCGGTGCCCTTCAAAAAGGAGTGCAACAATATTTAAGACGTTCAAAAGCTGTATCAAGTTTCCGTGGAGGTACACCTTCAGAAGGTGGATTTGGCGTTACAGTTGCTGAACTGAAGTAAGGAGGAGCTATGGATAATTTCGATATGTATAAGCTCGCAAAGGTGCTGATTGTAATTTCAGTACTGATGCTTTTAGGTGGCATCATTTATTTATTTGTAGTTTAATAAATGAGCAAAAGGAATGACCATCAGATATTTATTTGATATACTCCTTTTATAAATGAAATAGATATGGAGGAATAAATTATGGCTTTAATTAATGCAACTGATAGTAACTTTGAAGATAATATTAAAGAAGGTGTGACTTTAGTAGACTTCTGGGCACCATGGTGTGGGCCTTGTAAAATGATTGCACCTGTATTAGAAGATTTAGCAAAAGACATCGAAGGTAAAGCAAACATCGTTAAAGTTGATGTTGATGAAAACCAGGCAACAGCAGCTAAATTTGAAGTGATGAGCATCCCAACTTTAATCGTATTTAAAGATGGTCAAGCAGTAGACAAAGTTGTAGGGTTCCAACCTAAAGAACAATTACAAGCTGTGCTTGCGAAACATTACTAATCAATAATACTTGCGGGCGGGACTCTAGTCTCTGCCCTTTTTTTTATGACTGAATGAATGTGTGGTGAATGTCGTGGAAGATTATGAAATACAAATAAAGAATAAATTATCCGTGTTACCATCTGAACCTGGATGTTACTTGATGAAAGACAGGAATAACCAAGTCATCTATGTCGGCAAGGCAAAGAACTTAAGAAACCGTGTACGCAGTTATTTTACGGGGAGTCACGATGAGAAGACGACGCGTCTTGTAATGGAAATACGTGATTTTGAATATATTGTGACTAGTACAGAGATTGAGTCATTATTGCTCGAACTGACACTCATTAAAAAGCACTATCCAAGATATAATATCTTACTGAAAGATGATAAGAGTTACCCATTTATCAAGATTACAAATGAAAAGCATCCGAGACTTCTTGTTACAAGAACAGTAAAGAAAAATAGCGGAAAATATTTCGGTCCGTATCCAAATGCGTATGCTGCTCATGAAACGAAGAAGCTGCTGGATAGAATTATTCCGTTTAGAAAATGCACGCACCTGCCTGATAAATTGTGTCTATATTACCATATCGGTCAGTGCCTCGGTCCGTGCGTGTATGATGTTGATCAAGCAGAATATCAGAGATACATACAGATTGTTACTAATTTTTTAAACGGACAGGATACGACCATTGTCGAAGAACTTAAAGAGAAGATGAATGAGAAAGCAGAAAATCTTGAGTTTGAAGAGGCAAAAGAATATCGGGATCTCATACAGCATGTAGAATCATTGATGTTTAAACAGAAGATGATGACCAGTGATATGACGACACGTGATATATTCGGTTTCAATGTAGATAAAGGCTGGATGTGTGTACAAGTATTCTTTATCCGTCAAGGAAACTTAATTGAGCGTAAGGTGCAGATGATTCCGTTGATGGATGACGCGAAGAGTCACTTTTATAATTTTATTGGACAGTTCTACCAATTAGAAGAGAATATATTGCCAGGTGAAGTGCATATACCCCTGGGATTGGATATAGAGATGGTCCGCTCAGTTGTAGACACCAAAGTGATTCAGCCTAAAAAAGGCAAGAAAAAAGAGATGGTCGACCTGGCAGTGAAAAATGCGACAATTGCATTGGCAAATAAATTTGACATAATCGAGCGTGACGAATCTAGAACGATAAAAGCGATAGAAGAGCTTGGGAATGCAATGGGTATTGAAACACCGATTAGAATTGAAGCTTTCGATAACTCAAATATTCAAGGTGTGGATCCCGTTGCGGCGATGATTACTTTTGTTGATGGCAGACCAAGTAAACGTGATTATCGTAAGTATAAGATTAAGACGGTGTCCGGACCAGATGATTATGCAAGTATGCGAGAAGTTGTCCGACGTCGTTACACGAGGGTGCTTAAAGAAAATCTGCCGTTACCAGACTTGATTATCGTCGATGGCGGGAAAGGCCATATGACAAGTGTTCAGGATGTTCTTATCAATGAGCTTAATCTTGATATTCCAGTTGCAGGTCTTAAGAAGAATGATAAACATATGACAAGTGAACTCATCTATGGTGATGATTTTAATATCATTCCACTGAATAAGAAGAGTCAGAGCTTCTATTTACTACAGCGTATTCAAGATGAAGTGCATCGTTTTGCAATCAGTTTTCATCGCAATACTAGACGTAAGACAGGCCTATCTTCACAGCTCGATCAAATAGAAGGTATGGGTCCAAAACGCAAGCAGAAGCTGATGAAACATTTCGGTTCTGTTAAGCGCATCAAAGAAGCTTCGGTTGAAGAAATTAGTGCTGCTGGATTGCCGGAGAAGCTTGCAATTGAAGTAAAGACAAAATTAAATCTTGAATAAATCGTTTTAAATGTTTGTGAAATCATATAATTGAGAATCATTTTCATATCCCAAAACGTATGAATAAATGATACAATAAGAACAACAATTGATTTCACAAACTTTTTTTTAATATTAAATGTAATCGGTTTCTTGATTTCGATACATAAGAGGCGTATTATTGAATTTGTGAAATTACTAATAGTTTATAGGGGGGACCTCACTTGGCAAGTTCAGACAAATCTTTTGCACTACGCAGACTACATTCATTACTTGGTGTAATTCCGCTCGGTGTCTTTTTGATTCAGCATTTAGTCATCAACCATTTTGCAGTAGCAGGGCCGGAAAGTTTCAATAAAGCTTCTGACTTTATGTGGAATTTACCATTTAAGATTGTATTAGAAACTTTGGTAATCTATTTACCGATTCTATTCCATGCAATTTATGGTGTTTTCATTGCTTTTACTGCGAAAAATAATGTACAGCGTTATTCAACATTCCGTAATTGGATGTTTTTATTGCAGCGTGTAACGGGGGTTATTGCATTTATCTTTATCGCGGTACACGTTTGGCAGACGCGTGTTCAGGCAGCACTTGGACATCATGTTAATTATGATATGATGGCGGATTTATTTAGTAATCCGATTACGTTAATCTTATATGTAATTGGAATTGTAAGCGTAATCTTCCACTTTGCTAATGGACTATGGTCGTTTGCAGTGAGCTGGGGTATTACACAATCTCAGAAGTCACAGAACGTTATGGCATACGTGTCATTATTAGTGTTTATCGTCGTTACGTTTATCGGTTTAAGAGCGTTATTCGCATTCGTATAATTTATAGATATTTAGGGGAGTGACATATCAATGGCAAAAAGTAACGTTATCGTTGTCGGTGGGGGACTAGCCGGTCTTATGGCAACAATTAAAGCGGCAGAATCAGGTACACCGGTTGATCTATTCTCACTTGTACCGGTGAAGCGTTCACACTCTGTTTGTGCACAAGGCGGTATTAATGGGGCAGTTAATACAAAAGGTGAAGGTGACTCACCATATATTCACTTTGACGATACAGTTTACGGAGGGGATTTCTTAGCGAATCAACCTCCAGTTAAAGCAATGACAGAAGCGGCACCTGGAATCATTCATTTATTAGACCGTATGGGTGTGATGTTCAACAGAACACCTGAAGGCCTACTTGATTTCCGTCGTTTCGGTGGCACTTTACACCACCGTACTGCATATGCAGGTGCGACAACTGGTCAGCAATTATTATATGCATTAGATGAACAAGTACGTAAATTTGAAGTAGAAGGTTTAGTTACGAAGTATGAAGGATGGGAATTCCTTGGTGCGGTTATTGATGATGAAGGTGCTGCGCGTGGTATCATTGCGCAGAACTTAACAACATCTGAAATTAAGTCATTCAAATCTGATGCTGTAATTATGGCGACAGGTGGTCCTGGAATTATCTTTGGTAAATCAACAAACTCTATGATCAACACAGGTTCAGCGGCGTCTGTTGTTTATCAGCAAGGTGCAATCTACGCAAATGGCGAATTCATCCAGATTCATCCAACAGCGATTCCTGGAGACGATAAACTACGTCTGATGAGTGAATCAGCTCGTGGTGAAGGTGGACGTGTATGGACGTATAAAGATGGTAAACCTTGGTACTTCTTAGAAGAAAAATATCCTGACTATGGCAACTTAGTACCTCGTGATATCGCAACGCGTGAAATCTTCGACGTATGTGTCAACCAGAAGCTTGGTATTAACGGAGAAAATATGGTGTACCTTGATCTATCACATAAGGATGCTCATGAACTTGATGTTAAACTTGGTGGTATTATTGAGATTTATGAGAAATTTACAGGGGATGATCCACGCAAAGTGCCAATGAAGATCTTCCCGGCAGTACATTACTCAATGGGTGGATTATGGGTCGACTACGATCAGATGACCAACATTCCTGGATTATTTGCAGCTGGTGAATGTGATTACTCACAGCACGGGGGTAACCGTTTAGGTGCGAACTCATTACTATCTGCAATTTACGGCGGTATGGTTGCCGGACCTAACGCAATTAAATATATTAAAGGTCTAGAAAAATCATATGAAGACGTATCAGAAGAAATTTATACGCAGCATGTTGAAAAAGAACAGAAACGCTTTGATGCATTGCTGAATATGAAAGGAACTGAAAATGCGTATAAACTGCACAAAGAACTTGGAGAAATCATGACGGCCAACGTTACTGTAGTGCGTCATAACGATCGTCTGCTTGAAACAGATAAGAAGATCGTTGAGCTTATGGGACGTTATCATGATATTGATATGGAGGATACAGCATTGTGGAGCAACCAGGCTGTCTTCTTTACGCGCCAGCTTTGGAATATGTTAGTGTTAGCACGTGTCATGACCATTGGTGCATACAATCGTAATGAATCTCGTGGCGCCCATTATAAACCGGAATTCCCTGAGCGTAACGATGAAGAGTGGTTAAAGACAACGATGGCGAAGTACAGGGGTCCGAAAGAGGCGCCCGAATTTTCATATGAGCCAGTGGACGTATCTTTAATCCCGCCACGTGTTCGTGACTACTCTAAATCAAGTAAAGGAGGTAAATAATCATGGCAGAAAAATCAATCAAACTGATTATTAAACGTCAAAAAGATGCAAATAGTGCACCTTATGATGAAACTTTCGTGATTCCTTATCGCCCGAATATGAATGTGATTGCTGCATTAATGGAAATTCAGCGTAATCCAATCAATGACAAAGGTGAAAAGACAACGCCGGTAACCTGGGATATGAATTGTCTTGAGGAAGTGTGTGGCGCATGCTCTATGGTGATTAATGGGAAAGCACGTCAATCATGTTCAGCGATTATTGATACGCTGGAGCAGCCAATTCGTTTAGAACCAATGGCTACATTCCCGATTATTCGTGACTTACAGGTTGACCGTACAAAGATGTTCGACAACTTGAAACGTGTAAAAGCTTGGGTACCGATTGACGGCACATACGACTTAGGTGCTGGGCCGCGTATGCCAGAAAAGAAACGTCAAACTGCATATGAATTATCGAAATGTATGACGTGTGGTGTCTGCTTAGAAGTATGTCCTAATGTGAACAAAAATTCTAAGTTTATGGGTGCTCAGCCAATTTCTCAGGTGCGTTTGTTTAACTTACATCCAACAGGAAGTATGAACAAGGATGAGAGACTCCATGCACTGATGGGAGAAGGTGGTCTTGCTGAATGTGGAAACTCACAAAACTGTGTGACAGCATGCCCTAAAGGTATTCCTTTAACAACATCTATCGCGGCAATGAACCGTGAAACAACATTCCAGATGTTCAAATCATTCTTTGGTTCTGACCACCAAGTTCAATAATTTGTAAGATGATAGCTTTCAGAAATTTAAATTTCTGAAAGCTATTTTTTTAAAATAATATATTTGAATTATATATTTACTGAAACTTAGGGTAATTATTTGTTATGATAAGAGTATATATGTAAAAGGAGACGCCTATGAACCAGGATATTATTGCTTTAGAATATGAACTTAGGAGACTTGCAGATATCATTAAGAATGAAGGTCGGCAAGAATTGATAGCGTATAACATCTCTGATGTCCAGTTTATAGCTGTTCAGTGGATTAAAGAGACGGACGCGATGACGATTGGCGCATTGTCTAAACATCTGAATCTCGCTATATCTTCTACATCAGAACTAGTGGATCAGCTCGTTCAGAAAGAGTTTGCTGTGCGCAGAAAGGATGATGAGGATAAACGTAAAGTGAATATTCATCTAACGGAGCGTGGACAGCAGCTTATTGACGATGTCATTATTAAACGTCAGCGTTATCTGCAGTCACTCGTTAAAGCGTCCGAATACAGTGTTAAAGATTACTACAAACACACCCATGCTTTATATAAAGAAACAGAAGAAGGTGAACGTATTGAATCAAGCGATAGGAGTAATTGATTCAGGCGTTGGTGGATTAACTGTAGCGAAAGAAATTATGCGACAGCTTCCAAATGAAACGATCTACTACCTTGGTGATGAGGCGCGTTGCCCCTATGGTCCGCGTACACAGGAGGAAGTAAGACGATTCACAGTACAGCTGGCAGAATTCCTTATTAATAAACATATAAAGATGCTTGTCATTGCTTGTAACACTGCAACTGCCGCCGCGCTTGAGTCTCTGCGTGCGACATTTGACATACCGATTATCGGTGTAATCGAACCCGGAGCCAGAACAGCGATTATGACGACTGAAAATAATCACGTGCTTGTGCTGGGAACAGAAGGAACAATACGCTCGCATGCATATAAAGAGAAGATACATATGATCAATCCTCATATTGAAGTCGCTGGGAAAAGTTGTCCGGAATTCGTACCATTAGTAGAAAGCAGAAGATATAAGGATGAAGCAGAAAGTATGCGAATCATCTCTCAGGCTTTGCAGGAATTCAAGACGCATAAAAGTGATACTGTAATTCTCGGTTGCACACATTATCCGTTATTACAGGAATATATCAATCGATTTTTCAATGATCAGAAGAAAGTGATTTCATCAGGACTAGAAACGGCACGTGAGGTGAGTGCGCTTCTTACGTTTAGAAATGATCATGTGACACAGCCTGCTGCTACAGCACACCGTTTCTTTGTTAATGGTGATGCAGAACATTTTACTGAGATTGCAAGAGAATGGTTAAAAGACCCAGATATACATGTCGAATCAATTCAACTGGAGGATATATGAAAGAAATCGTAATCGCTACTGGAAACAAAGGAAAGATCAATGACTTTAAGCATATTTTTAAATCACATAAAGTGATTGGAATTAAAGAATTAATAAAAGATTTTGATGTTGAAGAGACCGGAACGACATTTGAAGAGAATGCAGCATTAAAGTCAGAACATGCCTGTCAATTACTGAACAAGATCGTGATAAGTGATGACTCCGGATTAGAAGTAGAGGCATTGAATAATGCACCGGGAATATATTCAGCACGTTATTCTGGAGAAGATGCTACTGATGAATCAAATCTGGATCTTGTTCTGCAGCAGATGGAAGGTCAGAACAATCGAAAGGCACGTTTTGTATGCGTGATTGCAGTGAGCATCCCTGGAGAAAAGACGAAAACTTTCAGAGGTGAAGTTGAAGGTGAATTACTGACTGAACGTCGTGGAAATAAGGGCTTTGGATATGATCCAATCTTCTATGTTCCAGAACTCGGGAAAACAACAGCTGAGCTTACAGGTGAAGAAAAAGCAAGAATCTCACATCGTGGTAAAGCAATTGAACAATTACTTGATTCACAAATCATATAAGGGGTGTTCTTATGAAGTGGGTAATCGTAAGTGATAATCATCGTATGAAAGGCATTTTGACGGATATTGTATCTGTTCATGACGATGCAGATATATTTATCCATCTCGGTGATTCTGAATTTGATTATAGTGACCCTGAATTAAAGCCGTATATCAGAGTCGCAGGCAACTGTGATTATGGTCATCAATTCAAATCTTCTACACGAATACAGATGCATCATATAAATGCCTTTGTAACACACGGGCATTTATATGATGTTGGTAGAAGTCTTGTGAAACTTGCAGAAGCAGCAGCTGAAGCAAATTGTAACCTTGCTTTCTATGGACATACTCACGTCAAGCATATTGAAACAGTGCAAGGTGTCGTATGTATCAACCCTGGATCGATTGCTCAGTCAAGAAGTGAGTACACGGAGACCTATGCAGTATTAACGGTTGAAGAAGAGAATCAGATGATAACGTATTATAATCAGAATCATGAAATTACAGATAAAGAAATCATTTTATTGTAAAAGAATAAGGCAGAGTACTTGGATAGGACTCTGCTTTATAATGTATTTATCTTTTTATTGTGTAATTAGAAATTATTGATGTGATTATTAGTCAATTTATTTTCCGATTGTTGTTGACTTTACCTCTTAAAGTTGATTATAATTAATCTTGTGTTAAATATTGTCCTGGTAGCTCAGCTGGATAGAGCAACGGCCTTCTAAGCCGTCGGTCGGGGGTTCGAATCCCTCCCAGGACGTACCAATACGTTGATATTACAACGTTTCAAGAGTGCAGGTGTCAAATGAGTGTCAAGAGAATAATTCTCTCACTCGTTGACCCTGTATTTTTTATGTTCATCAAGTAAATGTGTGTATGCCTTAATGCATATGGTGGAATCTCATCTGAAATGCCTATATGTGTTTTTAGCTTTTTAAATACCTTATTTACAGCAGTATGGGATAACATGAAGATTTTACCGTCCATCCTTTTAGGATGCTTTAAAAGGTGCTTGTTGATTAAAATAACATCATTCTTTGAAATCTCCACAACTCTATCTGCATTTTCCGTCTTAGTGCAATGTAGATGAATGGTACTGTCTTTAACGCTAATATCTTCATAACTTAAATTATTCACTTCTGAAAATCGTGTGCCTGTGATTGCTAGAATATAAAGTGATATTGAACTTCTTTCATGTTTGCCTTTTAGATAGTCTATAACAGCTTCGTATTGCTCGATAGACATATAACTTCGCCTGTTCCTTCTTTGCTTCTACAGCACCCTTAAAATTGATTTTATGAGTAGGGTCTTTTTTCAGATAACCATCATATACTGCATCACGCAGACATGCTTTTAACAAGTTATTCACTTTAAGTACTGTTTCAGTCACATGACCTTTTGAGTAATTAGTGATAAATTTCTGATACTCTGAACGAGTGATATTCTTAACAAGTATATTTTCTCCGAAATGATCTAAAAATAAAGTTAATGCTCGGTTATACCAATAGACCTGCTTATCTGACAAATCAAGTTTACCGTTGATTTCTAACCAATCATTGTAATAATCTTTAAAGCATTTATTATCCTGAATATGATTGCCATCATCAATCTGTTTAATCAACTCAAGTGCTGCATTCGTTGCATCTGCTTTAGTTTTAAATCCCGCTTTACGTTTTTTACCATTCTTGAGTAACGGGTCTTTCACATCATACTGCCACGAAAAACCACTCTTATTCGTTCTTTTATATACTGTAAATATAGCTATGTTCAAGCTCCTTTTTTCAATTTAGGTATAAAAAATAAGGGCATAGTGAGTACACCCTTATTTTTTAGTTGTGAATATTAAAATAATCAGATTTTTTCTTTTTCTAAGTCTTTAGAAGATTATTTACAAAAATTTTTGGATCAACAAACTCATCTTGAATGAAGGCAATCATAAATTTTACAGCGCTATCTTTAAGAGATTCACTATAATCTAAAAGATTAGCAGTATTATATAAATTTTTTTCAAGTTGCGAAATAGTAAACTGATTATTATTTAACGCAGATCGGTATTTTATTAAGTCGTATGGGGGAATGTGGGCTCTAAGAGTTATATCGCTATATTCGTAGTATTTAAGATAATGATTAAAGGCTAAAATTGTATTTATAACATTAGCTAGATTGAAATAATAGAATCCTTTATCTATTTCGTGATACTTAAAGTAGTATCTTGCGATACTGTCGCTTACTGAATGAATCGAATATATCGCTCTTTCATTATTAGACTGCATTAAAGACTGCAGTTTATCTATATAAATACCAGTCAATATTTCTAGTTCATCTTTACTTGGATGAGAAAGATAATAATGATATGCATCATCAAGTGTAACATCATATCCATGTACAAACTCTGTTAAAAATGAAGTTTCATCAAATATTTCTTTATAATCATCATTAATAATGTATACAGATGGCAGGTATAATTCCGATAGGTCAACATTATTTTCAATCAATCTTTTAACTAGTTCAGGCTTATTACCTGCAACTTTTAAACCGTTATCTTTTAATATTTCTTTTAATTTTGGGTTTTTTAATTTAGATAAAGTTAAATTATAATCAGATTTTTCAACAATAACTCCATCATCAATCAATTTTCTCAAAATTTTCATTGGATTAGTAGAATAAATGTCTGTCCAAAAATTTTGATTTAATACAGTACCTTGAGATTTATTATCAATATAATGCATAACCAATAACTCTAATGCAGTTAATCTTCTCATAAAACCCCCCCATTAATATTTTCTGTGCATTCTTACGACATAGACGACAACCTATCTTACCTATAAAATTATTATTTATCTTTCCGCCTTTTGTACTTGAAATGTACAAAAAAAGAGTGTGTTAAAGACACCCTTATTATTCAATTATTTAACTTCAACCCAATTCCCGTTTTCATCTTCTTCGTAAGTTGGACTGTTTGTATCGTATTCTCCGATAGGGTATGGATATGCATTTTCTAGTGATTCTTCAGTAGAAAACTCTGATTGCTGGTTTGTTTGAACATCAGTATTAGGTTGTGTGTTTTTTTCATAGACAGATTTTTCTGCACCAGATTCTACTCTTAAAGAACTTTGATATGCGGCTAAAGCTGGACCTTCCATTACATTTCCTTGAGGGATAACTCCATTACGCACAGCACTGTTATATGCTGCAATCTTATCTATTTCAGATATAGAATTGTTATACAGAATATTTTCTAATTGTGATCTAGAAGTTACGTTGTTAATGTTTGCAGTTACTGGCGTTTCTGTTGTAGGTGTTTCTGTCGTTGGTGCTTCGGTAGTAGGCTTTTCTGTTGTTGGATGTTCTGTTGTTGGTTTCTCAGTCGTTTGTTTCTCAGTCGTTGGTTTTTCTGTAGTAGTTTTTTCCTCTTTTGTTTTTGTTTCTTCTTTATTTTCTTTTTCTCCACACGCACCTAATAATAGTGTTGATGCGATTGTAAGTCCTGCTAACGATTTGTAGTTCATTTTGCCATCTCCTTTATTTAACGATTAAGAATCAGAACACCCCAAAATGTAACCTTACTTATAATAATTATTTGTAAATTCTAAGATGTGCTGCTTCATTTCGTCCTCTGTAATCTTTCCATCTTTATGCGCTTGCTGCCATTCTTTAATAACTGTGATTAAATCGTCCTCTTTCGGTTTGTCCTTTAATGCTTTGCCGACTTTATATGTGCCGAACACAGCAGGTGTCCATACAGCGGCGGTTGTTTTTAGTCCCACTCTAGTCATTGAATTACCTGGGCGTTGTAGTTTCTCGCCTGTCGTTGTTGTTTTCTCTGCTAATTTTCCCCAAAATTCCGACTTCTCTATCATCTTCTTGAATTTATTTATAGACTTCTCAATCTTTATGCGTTCTTTAGGCACTTCTGTTTCTTCCAATTGTGCTTGCAACACTTCAATTTCATCAAATCATTTTTTGTTTATTTCATTTACTTCTATTTCTTCGAACTTCTTTCTGGCCATGCTGTCATTCCCTTTATTTAATCTCTTGATAAATCATAACATTCAATGGATCAAATGTAATTCTATATCCGTCGTGTATAGTAACGTTATTATACTTGACTTTGTAATGTTGCAAGGCATCAAGTACATATGATTGTCTAACTTCGAAATGTTCAGCCACTTCATATAAATTGTGTAATCCTAGTCCCCAGGCTTCAATAAGTCCATCAAGCGTAACAATAAGTTCGCATCCATACCATCTCGCTTTTACTTCTTGCTTAATATTTTTTGCTTTTTTGTAATCGAGTATATTACCTACAGACGTATAATGATGACCGATTTCTTCTGCGAGAACCTCATTATATTCTTTACCTTTAACAGATTTGTCGATGACTATTATATTGTCGAAGTATAAGCCTTTAATTTTTTTGTTAGGAATTTTCTTCTCAATCAATAAACATTCAGATGACAGTTGTGTTAGTTCTTCGAGTTTGCTTATAATACCAGCCTCCTTTACGCTAATTGCACTATAAGATTTTTGGTGTGGGTTCGATTAAACTATTTTTTACTAGCCTTAATACATTTGATAAATGCTAGTATTTCTTTCATTTCTTCATCAGTTACATCACCATCGATATGTGTTGCAAGTGTTTCGATGTTATTTTTTATTTCGTTTTTTGCATCTTTGTCAGTGGTTAATTCGCTTTGACTAATATTTAAAGCATCGGCAATCGCTTGAATTTTATCGATTCTTGGATATTTAATTCCTTTTAACCAATTCGTAACAGATGCTGGAGAAACCCCAATTTTTAATGCTAAATCTTTTTGATCCATACCACTTCTTTTTAGTGCGTTCTGTAAATTCTCAGATAAGATTTCTCTTGCGCTTTTGTTAGTCATTGTCAAAACCTCTCTTTCGTTTATACCTATATTTTACTATAAGTTAAGTTTTTTATACTTAAAAAGCACCTTACCATTAAGTAGGGTGCTTTTATGTGTCACTCATGTGTCAAATGAGTTTTATTTAGATATGTTTAGATATGTTGTACTTCCTTATTTTTAGCGTAAATAGTATTAGTTTCTTCTATATAAATAGTGACAATATTCCCTCCCAGGACGCTAATGAGATGAGAACTTAAATGTTCTTTTTATAATTTTATAGCATTGAGGACTTCTCCAATATAATCTTCAAAGATTAATGCATCGCTGCGTACTGTTCGTAGCGATGTTTTGTTGATTACTGCAAGTGTTTCACCATTAAAGAAATCTACAAAGGTTGATGCAGGATATACGACTAGCGATGTCCCGGCGATAATCATCATATCAGCATTCTGTATGACAGTGATTGCTTCTGTAATTACCGATGATTTAAGTGCTTCTCCATACATCACGATATCAGGGCGTACGATATGATCATCGTGTGGACATCTGGGTATACCGTCTTTATCCATTGAAAGTTCTTCTAATTGAAATACTTTCTTGCAGTGTGTGCAATAATTTGTCTGAACGTTGCCGTGCAATTCTAGTACTTTACTGTTGCCGGCTGATTGGTGTAGTCCATCGATATTTTGTGTTACGACGGTCACATCTTTGCCTTGTTGTTCGAGTTTCGTGATAAAACGATGAGCAATATTCGGCTGTGCATGTGGATACACGAGTTTATCAAAGTGAAACTTGAAATATTGTTTTGGATATTTGTTAAAGAAATCAATAGAAATAATTTCTTCTGGTGAATGTTCAATGCTAGTTTCCTGCATGAAGATTCCATCAGCGCTTCTAAAGTCAGGGATCCCGCTTTCAGTTGATACTCCTGCACCTCCGAAAAATACTATTTTTTCGCTCTTTTTTATTGCTTTTTCAAGCATACTAATTTTCTCCATTGTCAATTACTCCTTGTTATCCGTCGTTCTTCTATTTTAACATGTTCGAATACGGATATTAAAATATTGTTTTACCTCCTTTGCACAATAAATGAATTTAGATTATAATCATCACTTGTACAGAAAATATCGATTGAAAGCATTGTCTGATTTCGATAAAATCAAAGTAACCTATAAATCTGTTGTGAGGAGAAATACTATGAATAAATTGGATGAGCAAATAATCGTCGTTGATCGTGAAACGATATTTAGTCATGAGAAGAATCATTTCAATGGTTTTATCTCGATGGAAGATCAACGTGCGCTTGAAATATATGAGACACTAACGAAGTATGAAGTGAAACGCCGCGGAGATATGGAAGAAGATGAACGATATAAACAGTTGATTTCATATTGTATCCTGGAAAATGAAAACGATGAAATTTTAGTGTATGAACGTCTTGCTGGTGGGGGCGAAGGGAGACTCCACGGTCTATCTTCTATCGGAATCGGCGGCCATATGAATCGTATCGATAACGCACAAATTGAAGATGTTCTACTTGAGAACGCAGGTCGTGAACTGGAGGAAGAAGTAGGTGTTCGTGATGTTTCAGCAAATGTATTGCAGCTCATTGGATTTATTAATGATGATGACACAGAAGTTGGCCGTGTGCATATCGGGCTTGTGTTCAAATTGAAAGTTGCTTCTTCTGATGTATTTGTAAATGAAACAGATACCCTTAAAATTGACTGGAAGAAAGAACATACACTGATGCAGAACGCAGAATATGAATCATGGTCCAGGTTAATTATCGAGTCTATTTATAACGTAGGTCATTAATATGTCAGATATCATAATCTTCCCGAAACTAAAGGAAAATTTAAGCCGTCAAATTCGTCATGCAATGAAAAGTAGTCGCTATGAAGATGCATACGATGTATTTATGACATTCGAAAGGCACTTTGAACTGAGTGCTGATGAGCAGTTGTTAAAGCTTGAATGTCTCTATCAGCTTGAAAGCTTCCTTGAGCTTAAAGAAGAATCAAGTATTCTTCTGAACCAAGGGCATCAGGCGTATAACGAGATTATTCCTTATTTTTTGGAAAGTTTAATGTATTATAAGCAATATCAGACAGTTGTAGAATTAATAGAGAGGCTCCGTCAAGAAAATGTCGATCAGAAATTATTGATAACGCTTATGCCATTGTATGATGAAGCAGCCCAAGCTTTAGAAATGAAAAGACGTGTGAGCAGAAATTTTATCGTGACGTTCCAAAGTTCTGATAGCAATGCACAATGTGAATTAATCTTAAAGTTGATTGATGAAGGCGACTTCGCCTATCAGATGTCGTTTGTACATATATTAGAATCGAATACATTACATCCAAAAGTCATTTCATTCATTCTGCAGTATTTGCTGATGGCGCAGTGCGATAAGCATGTGACGATAACGAAATTTAACCTCACCATGCAAATAGAGGTATCAAAACTACCGCGTCTTGAAACATCAGAATTTCAAGAAGTAATCGATGGAGTTTATTCTTATCTGCAGCGTGAAATGCCATCAGCTGCAGATCATGCAGTGTTATTAATGAAGCAGCACCATCTTTTACTATACCCACTGGAATTCGAATATTTTGATAAACAGCAGCTGGATTTAATTATACAGACGTATGCGCATTATTTTCTGCAGTTGTTTACAGACAATAAGACGGATGATTTGGGTAATCAACATACAATTGATATAATGAACAAAATAAATCAACTTGAAAAGTATAACCGATAAAAAATAATAGTTGTAGATTGTTGAAGCTATCATGTATTATGTTATAATGAGAGAGTTGAAAAAATTAGAAATTCGTGGAGGAATATCACATGTCAGTAAAATGGGAAAAACAAGAAGGTAACGAAGGTGTATTAACAGTAACAGTTCCAGCTGAAGAAGTTAATGCAGGATTAGATAAAGCATTTAAGAAAGTTGTTAAACAAGTAAACGTACCAGGTTTCCGTAAAGGGAAAATGCCACGTCCAATGTTCGAACAACGTTTCGGTGCAGAAGCATTATACCAGGATGCATTAGATTTCATCTTACCAGATGCATATGCTGCAGCTGTTGAAGAAGCTGGAATCAACCCGGTTGATCGCCCAGAAATCGATATCGAGCAAATGGAAAAGGGTAAAGAATTAATCTTTACTGCTAAAGTTACAGTTGAACCTGAAGTAGAACTTGGAGATTACAAAGGTCTTGAAGTGGAAAAAGAAGATACAGAAGTAACTGAAGAAGATTTAAATAAAGCAATCGAAGCTGATTTAGCACGTAAAGCTGAATTAGTCGTTAAAGAAGATGGCGAAGTTGCTGAAGGCGACGTTGTTAACTTAGACTTTGATGGTTATGTTAATGATGAAGCATTTGAAGGTGGAAAAGCTGAAGGATACGATCTTGAAATCGGATCAGGTCAATTCATCCCTGGGTTTGAAGAACAATTAGCAGGAACTAAAGTTGGTGACGAAAAAGATGTTACAGTAACGTTCCCTGAAGAATACCACGCTGAAGAATTAGCTGGTAAAGAAGCAGTATTTAAAGTGAAAATCAACGAAGTAAAATCTAAAGAAGTACCTGAATTAGATGATGAAATGGCGAAAGAACTAGATGAGTCAGTTGATTCAGTAGATGCTTACAAAGAGAAATACAAAAAAGATCTTCAAGAACAAAAAACATTACAAGCAGAAAACAACATGAAAGAGAGTTTAATTGCTCAAGCTGTTGAAAATGCTAAAGTTGATATTCCTGAAGCGATGATCAATACAGAATTAGACCGTATGATGCAGGAGTTTGAACAACGTATTGCGCAACAAGGTTTAAACTTAGAACTTTACTATCAATTCTCAGGTCAAACTGAAGAGCAACTTAAAGAAAGCATGAAAGCTGATGCTGAAGCACGTGTTAAAACTAACTTAACATTAGCAGCAATTGCTAAGGCTGAAAACATCGAAATATCTGATGCAGATGTAGATGCTGAACTTTCTAAGATGAGCGAACAGTTCGGATTATCAGTAGATGACATTAAAGCTGCTCTTGGTAACGGTGAAGTTTTAAAAGACGACTTACGTATCCAAAAAGCAATCGATGTTCTTGTTAAAGAATCAAAAGAGAAATAAATTGTAAAGTGATACATTACCGTTAAAAGACACGGCGACTCCTGCTTTTAAGGAATTTCGTCCGTGTTTTTTAATTTTAGTTTAATCATTTGCAATCATTGTAAATGTTTAGTATATTCTTTTAAGAATAGGGGTGTTAAGAGTGTATAATAATGAAGAAGAAAACTTAAAATGTTCTTTCTGCGGAAAAGATCAAGATCAGGTTAAGAAATTAGTCGCAGGAAGTGGCGTATATATATGTAATGAATGTATTGAATTATGCTCAGAGATTGTAGCTGAAGAGCTAAAGACTGTTGAACACGAAGAGATTACTGAAATTCCAAAACCACACGAAATGATGGCGTTACTGGATGCTTATGTTATTGGACAAGACAAAGCGAAAAAAGCCCTGGCAGTGGCGGTTTATAATCATTACAAACGTATATTTAATCCATTGAATGATGAAGATGGTGTGGAAATACAAAAGAGTAATATCGCATTAATCGGACCAACAGGTAGCGGAAAGACTTTACTTGCTCAAACGCTAGCACGTTCTCTTAATGTACCATTTGCAATTGCAGATGCAACCAGTCTTACAGAAGCAGGTTATGTAGGTGAAGATGTAGAGAACATCTTACTGCGCTTAATTCAGGCAGCTGACTTTGATGTTGAACGCGCAGAAAAAGGTATTATCTATGTCGATGAGATCGATAAGATTGCCCGTAAATCTGAAAATACATCCATCACACGTGATGTCAGTGGTGAAGGGGTACAACAAGCATTGCTGAAAATTTTAGAAGGTACTGTTGCAAGTGTACCGCCACAAGGTGGAAGAAAGCATCCAAATCAGGAGTTCATACAAATTGATACAACGAATATTCTGTTTATTTTAGGTGGCGCATTTGATGGTATCGACGAAGTGATTAAGCGTCGCTTAGGGGAAAAAGTAATTGGTTTTACTGGTATTAAAGAACAAGGTATTGACGAGGCGACGCTGTTATCACAGATAAAACCTGAAGACTTACAAAGCTATGGTCTTATTCCGGAGTTCATTGGTCGTATACCAGTTGTTGCGAATCTAGAGCAGTTAGATGTTGATGCACTGAAGAATATATTGACTCAGCCTAAAAATGCATTAGTCAAACAATATAAGAAGATGCTTGAAATTGATGGGGTTTCCCTGGAGTTTACAGATGAAGCATTAACTGCAATCAGCGAACTTGCAATCGAGCGTAAGACTGGTGCACGTGGTTTAAGATCGATTATCGAAGAAAGTATGCTTGAAGTTATGTTCAGTATTCCGTCAAGAACAGATGTCAAAAAAGTAGTTATTACTAAAGAGACAATAGAAGATGGCGCGTCTCCAGAACTTTATAATACTGAAGATGAACTTATAAATATCGAAGTTACGTCAGCATAAACAATGAAGAGAATGTAAACAGTACATTCTCTTTTTTGTATGATTTCATGTATAATAGATGAGATGAAAGAAGAGGAGACGACAATGAATATAAATCCAAATAATGTAGAAATAATTATTAGTGCGGTGAAACCTGACCAATATCCTGATACAGGATTGAAAGAGGTTGCATTAGCGGGACGCTCAAATGTTGGGAAGTCATCGTTTATCAATACGATGATCGGTCGAAAGAGTATGGCGAGAATTTCTTCAAAGCCTGGTAAGACTCAGACGTTAAACTTCTTTAATATTGATGAACAACTTGTTTTTGTAGATGTACCAGGGTATGGTTATGCCAAAGTTTCTAAAACGGAAAGAGAACGCTGGGGCAAGATGATCGAGACGTATATTACTACTCGTGATAATCTTGCATGTGTGATACAGCTTGTGGATATACGTCATAATCCTACTGAAGATGATCGTTTGATGTATGACTTTTTGAAGCATTATGATATACCGACAATCGTCATTGCGACTAAAGAAGATAAAATACCTAAAGGTAAAATTCAAAAACATCTAAAGGTAATCAAACAGGATCTCGATATGGATCCATCAGATACGTTAATCAGCTATACAGCTTTAAGTAAAGATAAAAATCCGATGATTTTTAATGCAATCGAGAAATATCTATAAATGTGAATTTTTTATGAAATCGGGCAGAATTAAAGCATAAAGGGAACGAAATGTTATAATAGTAACAATGGCAAAAATGGGGGCGTTAATATGCATATTGTTGTTGTGAGTGTTAATCACAAGACAGCAGATGTCAGCTTGAGGGAGAAGCTGGCATTTAGTGAATCATCAATTCAGCAGGCATTATCTGCTTTGATTAATCAAAAATCAATACTAGAAGGTGTCATTCTTTCTACATGTAACCGCACAGAAATCTATGCTGTTACTGACCAGGTTCATACAGGTAGATACTACGTAAAATCATTTATGTCTGAATGGTTTGATGTTGATATCGAAACGATTAAGTCTGTGACGGATGTAAAGGTTGGCAATGAAGCAATCCATCACCTTTTCAAAGTGATCACAGGACTGGATTCAATTGTACTTGGTGAAACACAGATTCTTGGACAAATTCGAGATAGTTTTCTGCTTGCACAAAGTGAAGGTACGACCGGAACTGTTTTTAATAAGTTATTTAAAGATGCAATTACGCTTGCAAAGCGTGCACATGCTGAGACAGATATTTCTTCAAAAGCAGTATCGGTAAGTTATGCAGCTGTGGAATTAAGTAAGAAAATATTAGGTAAGCTTGAAAATAAGAAAATATTGATTGTTGGTGCGGGTGAAATGGCTGAGCTGGCACTACAAAACTTAGTCGGCTCGGGAGCAACAGATATTACGGTCATCAACCGTACAGCTGAGAAAGCGAAATCACTTGCAGATCAGTATGGCGGTCGTCAAGTATCGTTGCAAGAACTTCAATGTGCGCTTATTGAAAGTGATATCGTCATCTCTTCAACGAGTTCACAGGAATTTATTATCACGAAACCGATGATGCAGGATATTATGAAGTTACGTAAGAATAAGTCGCTCGTCTTAATTGATATCGCAGTACCACGTGATATTGATCCTAAAGTAAATGATATCGATCTTATCTTTAATTATGATGTAGATGACCTAAAGGGTCTAGTCGATGCCAATCTAGCAGAACGTGAACGTGCAGCGCAAGTAATCTATACGATGATTGATAAACAAGTGATGTCTTTTGTAGACTGGATCAATATGCTGGGTGTCGTACCTGTTATTACTGCTTTACGTGAGAAAGCATTAAGAATTCAGGAAACAACGATGGAGAGTATCGACCGTAAGATGCCTGACCTTTCTGAGCGCGATCGTAAGGTAATCTCAAAGCATATGAAGAGTATAATTAACCAGATTCTTAAAGATCCAATTTCACAGGCAAAAGAAGTGAGTGGTTCTGAGAACAGAGCAGCGGAACTGCAGTTCTTCCAGGAGATTTTCAATATTACGAATGAAGTTGAAAGTATAAAGAACAATGAACCGGAAGTTCGTCGTTCAAAAAACAGTTTTGTCTTTAATCCCGAGCAATAGGTGATGGAATGAGTGAATTACTATTAATGCGTATGCACGAAGCAATACTTATCATCTATATGATAAGTATTGCTTGTTATTTCCTTGATTTCGTCCAGAAATCAAATCGGATTAAACAAATAGGCTACATACTTTTATGGCTAGTATTCGTCCTGCAAACAGGCTCAATTTTATTGTTTAGAGTCGTCGTAGGGCGGATGCCTTTTGAAACTTTAACAGAAGGTTTTTATTTTTACACGTGGCTGATTATATTACTTTCTATCATACTTTCACGTTTCATCAAAACGGAATTTTTTGTGTTTATGATGAACTTAATTGGTTTTATCTTTATGATGATCCATACGTTTCATCCAGCTGAATTCTATCAAGATACGACGGTCTCACATATGATGAATGAACTCTTATGGATACATGTCACGCTTGCAATTATCAGCTATGTAATGTTTTTAGTTTCATCTTTACATGCAGTACTATATATTGTGCAGATGAACTATTTAAAGAAGAAGAAGTTTAATCAGAAATTCTTTAGAATTAGTGATCTTTCAAGCCTAAGCCAACTGGCGTTTTTGTTTGCAATTATTGGTTCGGTCCTTTTGCTGATTTCTTTAATATTAGGCATCTACTGGGGGTTATCCTTTGAAGGTAATGCCATATGGTATGATTCGAAAGTGATCGGCTCTCTTATATTACTGACTGGATACTTTATCTATATTTATCTCCATCAGCAAACACTCCTGCAGATGCGCTTGCTGATGGACATCAATGTTATGCTTTTTTTGATGTTGCTAATCAATTATATGGTCGCTTCAAGATTTTCTGGTTTTCATCAGCTATTCTATTAGGAGGCAGTTATGAGAAAAATTATTGTGGGTTCAAGAAGAAGTAAACTAGCACTGACACAAAGTCAGCAATTTATTGATCAGTTAAAGCGCAAGCATCCGAATCTTGAAATAGAGATTAAGGAGATTGTGACTAAAGGAGATCAGATTGTGAATGTTCAGCTCTCTAAAGTTGGAGGTAAAGGTTTGTTCGTTAAAGAAATTGAACAGGCACTTTATGATGGTACAATCGATTTTGCGATTCATTCACTGAAAGATGTTCCAAGTGTGTTACCTGAAGGGTTAACACTAGGCTGTATTCCAGTACGAGAAGATGCGCGTGATGCATATATTGCAAAGAACCATATTCCGTTACATGAATTAAAGCCGGGAAGTATTGTAGGGACATCTTCTTTAAGACGTGGTGCCCAATTGTTAGATCAATATCCACATCTAGAAATTAAATGGATAAGAGGCAATATTGATACACGCCTTGCAAAACTTCGTGATGAAGACTATGATGCAATTATTTTAGCTGCAGCAGGACTTAACCGAATGGGATGGGATAAGTCGATTGTTACTGAATATCTAAATCCTGAACTGATGTTACCTGCGATTGGCCAAGGTGCATTAGGTATTGAATGCAGAAGTGATGATGCAGAAGTTTTAGCATTATTAAAATCAGTGCATGATGAAGAGACTGAAATCTGCACAGAAGCTGAAAGAACATTCTTGAGATTGATGGATGGTAGTTGCCAAGTACCAATTGCAGGTCATGCAACGATGGTTGGCGAGTCAATTGAATTTACAGGTCTTATCATGAGTCCAGACGGGAAAGAAAAATACAAAGTTACACATAGTGGCAGTAATCCGGTAGAAATCGGTACCCAGGTGGCAAAAGCGATGGAACAAAACGGAGCAAAAGCAATTATTGAAACTTTGAATCAAGACGTATAAAAAGGATTGATTAAAATGAAGCCGGTTGTATTGAACACAGGAAGTCGTAATGAAACATATAAAGGATTGACAGTACTGCATAAACCATTGATTAAAATTTGTGCGCTGCCTTTAGATGAAACGATCCGTGCACAATATGACTGGCTTATTTTTACGAGTAAAAATGCGGTTACTTTATTCTTTGAAATGTATCCATATATAAAATATAAACAAGTTGCAGCGATAGGGACGAAAACAGAAGAGGCTCTTTCCAATCTGAATATTAAGGTAGATTATGTTCCGAGTCGCTTTCAGCAGGAATATTTCTTAGAAGATATGGACACGCGCTTTCAAGATAAAACAGTTTGTCTACCCATTTCAAAAAAAGCAAGGCCCTTGATGTTTGAAACTTTGAAAAATATCGCTACTGTCGATAAAATAGAATTATATGAACCACAGCCGCATCTTGATAATGTCATGTGTGTTCATCAGATGATTCGTAGCAGAACTATCGACTGGATATTGTTTTTAAGTCCATCATCTGTTCATGCATATTTTCAGCACTTTTCTTTATCGGAAGATGTACGTGTTATGGCGATTGGACAAGTTACGAGTGAAGCGTTACAAAAGTACAATGTGTCCCACGTAATTAGTGAGCAAGAAACATTGTACGCTATGTATGAAACAATTAAAAAATTAAATTAAAGGCAGGTATAAATAATGAATTTTGATCGTCACAGAAGATTAAGAAGCTCAGTCAATATGCGTAATATGGTTAGAGAAACAGCGTTACATAAACGTGACCTTATTTATCCGATATTTGTAATAGAAAAAGATGATGTAAAGAAAGAAATCTCGTCTATGCCAGGTATCTATCAACTGAGCCTTAATATTATGGATGAAGAAGTGCACGAAGCATACAAGCTCGGAATCCGCGCTGTTATTCTGTTTGGTATTCCTAACCGTAAGGATGCATGCGGAACAGGTGCTTATGATGATGAAGGAATCATTCAAAAAGCAACCCGTAAGGTAAAATCTCTATATCCAGATATGCTTGTACTTGCTGATACATGTCTATGTGAATACACAGATCATGGTCATTGTGGTGTATTAGATGAACATACACATGATGTCATCAATGATGAAACGCTACCATTACTCGTTCAAACTGCAGTTTCTCAAGCAAAAGCGGGTGCCGATATTATTGCACCAAGCAACATGATGGATGGCTTTGTTACAGAAATACGTAAAGGATTAGATGAGGCAGGTTTTGTTAATGTCCCAATTATGAGTTATGGTATTAAGTACGCTTCAGCATTCTATGGACCTTTCCGTGATGCAGCAGAAAGTGCACCGAGTCATGGTGACCGTAAGAGCTATCAAATGGATCCGGCGAATCGTCTTGAAGCAATGCTTGAACTTGAAAGTGATTTAAAAGAAGGCTGCGATATGATGATCGTTAAGCCCGCACTATCTTATTTAGATATTATTCGTGATGTGCGTAACAACTCAAATGTACCGATTGTAGCATATAATGTTAGTGGTGAATATTCAATGACAAAAGCAGCTAGTATGAATGGCTGGGTTGATGAAGAGCGTATCGTAATGGAACAGATGCTTTCTATGAAGCGTGCAGGTGCAGATATGATTATAACGTACTTTGCAAAAGACATTTGTAAATACTTAGACGAAGGAGAATACTAATGGATTATTCAAAATCAAAGCAAGCATTTAATGAAGCAGTCAATTTGATGCCAGGTGGTGTAAATAGTCCGGTTCGCGCATTCAAAAGTGTAGACATGGATCCTATATTTATGGAGCGTGGGAAAGGTTCTAAAATATATGATATTGATGGCAATGAATACATCGATTACGTTCTAAGCTGGGGGCCGTTAATTTTAGGTCATGCAAACGACACTGTAACGGGCGCGTTAAATAAAGCTGTACTAAATGGTACAAGCTTTGGTGCGCCTACAGAACTTGAGAACAAAATGGCAGAACTTGTAATTGAACGTGTACCTTCAATTGAAATGGTTCGTATGGTTTCAAGTGGTACTGAGGCAACACTAGCAGCACTTCGCTTAGCAAGAGGATTTACAGGTAAGAATAAAATTTTAAAATTCATCGGATGTTACCACGGGCATAGTGACTCATTATTAATAAAAGCAGGGAGTGGTGTGGCTACGTTAGGATTACCAGATTCTCCTGGAGTTCCTAAAGGTACTGCAGAGAACACGATTACGGTTCACTATAATGATTTAGATGCTGTTAAGCTTGCATTTGAACAATTTGGTGATGATATCGCTGGTGTCATTGTAGAACCTGTGGCTGGCAATATGGGAGTAGTACCTCCAGTTGAAGGGTTTTTAGAAGGTTTACGTGAGATTACATCTGAATACGGTGCATTATTAATATTTGATGAAGTAATGACAGGTTTCCGTGTAGGTTATAACTGTGCTCAAGGTTACTTCGGCGTTACTCCGGATTTAACGTGTTTAGGTAAAGTTATCGGTGGTGGATTACCAGTAGGTGCATTTGGTGGGCGCAAAGACATTATGGAACGTATTGCGCCAAGTGGTCCGGTATATCAGGCAGGAACATTAAGTGGAAATCCGCTTGCGATGACTGGTGGTTACTATACATTAAGTCAACTAACACCTGAAAGTTATGAATACTTTAACCATTTAGGGGATATGTTAGAAGCAGGCTTAACGGATGTATTTGCAAAACATAACGTACCGATCACGATTAATCGTGCTGGTAGTATGATAGGATTTTTCTTAAATGAAGAAAAAGTGACAAATTTTGAAATTGCTTCTAAGTCTGACTTAAAACTATTTGCAGCTATGTACAAAGAGATGGCCAATAATGGTGTGTTCCTACCTCCTTCACAATTCGAAGGGATGTTCCTGTCGACTGAACATACTGAAGAAGATATTCAGAGAACAATCAATGCTTTTGATAAATCTTTAACTGTCATTTTATAAAATAAAAATTAAAATAATGTTTCGAGTTGTGATTAATAGGATATAGATTGATATGTAGATGAAATAAGCTGCATAATCTAATCTGGAGGTCGTTATTATGACAAACAACAAAAACAGCAACAGCAACGACAAAGAAAATGAAGTCATCTATGATTCATCTAAGAATAGACATGAAAATGTAACCCATCAAGCAGATGGAGATACATACAAAAACGGTCAAAAAGTTCGTGAAGGTGAACATCACGATAAAGTGATTGGAGACCGAGATAATGTAGACCATGAGAAGAAAAGTAATCCGTTGAAATGGATCTTACCTTTATTACTTCTTCTGATTTTAATACCTTTATTATTTAAGTTCTGTAATGATAATAAAGATGCTGAAGAAGATGTAAAGACAGAAGAAAAAGCAACAACTGAAGCTCCTACAACAGAAAAAGCTACAGAAGAAAAAACGTCTGATGCACAAGTAAAATCATTTGATTTAGCATCAATCGTCAACTTTGATTTAGTAGCTTAAAAATGTTGCTTAAAGTCTAAGACATATGTCTTAGACTTTTTTTGAGCGTGTTAGTATAATTATTATACCTAAATATGGTATGATTTGTATGAAGAAGGCAGGTGATCCTTTGAATTACATCATTATTTTTATCGTGAGCTTACTCATGGGGCTGATCCTAAGTACTGTTCATCTTATTTTACCATGGTTATTCGGTCCGATTATTGCCACAGTGCTACTGAGAAAGTTTACTTCAAGAGAATATCAATGGCCGAAGTGGTTAAGCGAAATCGGACTATATATTCTAGGAGCTCAGATTGGAGCATCTTTTACGAAAGAAATTGTAGCTGATATTCACGATGAATTAATGTACATCATATTAATAAGTATCTTCGTTATTTTGTTAGCTATAATGATATCTTTTGTGTTAAAGCATTTTTTAAACTGTTCTCTCGAAACAGCAATTTTAGCGTCGATACCAGGTGCACTTAATCAAATGATCGTGATGGCAGAAGAGAATAAACATGCCAATCTATTGGTCGTCACATTAGCACAGACTTCGCGAATACTGATTGTTGTGTTGATTGTACCTTTCATTTCTTCTTTGCTTCCAGAAGGCGGGCATCATGCGACAATATCCCAGACGCCTTCCATGATGGAGGCTATAAATCTGCAAACCATGTTGTTGTTAATAGGTGCGATGGTAATTGCAGGTTATCTTTATAGACGCATACATTTTCCTGTACCGGATATGATGGGTCCGATAACTGTCCTGATGATCTGGAATTTAACGACCGGAATAAATTTCATGATTCCTACACCGCTAATTATTCTGGCTCAAATGTTTTTTGGCATTCGTATTGGATTACAGCTCTATGACCTTTCTTATCAAATTAATCGACAGCTATTTATTGGCGTGCTGATTCAGAATTTACTATTGATTATAGGGACATTTATAATTGTGTATTTAATGAATCTTTTTATGCATGAGAGTTTTAATGATCTTTTTTTAAGTGCAGCGCCAGGCGGTATGGCTCAGATTATTATTGTCGGACTGGAAACAGGAGCGAACGTAGCGATGATTTCAAGTTATCATATTTTTAGGATTTTTATTATTTTGCTGGTGGTAACACCATTACTATCCATCTACCTTAAATATAGAGCACGTCATATTTGAATATAAATTGACAATATATCATGAATCTAATACAATTATTTTAAGTTCATATTATATCAGGAAGAGTAGCGGATGCGTATTTATAGAGAGTGCATGGTTGGTGAGAATGCATAATGCAATTTTGTGAAGGTAGCCTGGAGCGTTTATTTGCTGAATAAAGTAGGTTAATACGTGTAAGAGCGTTAATCTTTTGAGTGCAGTAGCAATACTGAATTTAGGTGGTACCGCGGTAAATCCGTCCTATAGTTATAGGATGGATTTTTTTATTTGAAATTATTGAGTGGAGGTATAATAATGGAAACGAAATATAATCCAAATACAGTTGAAACAGGTAGATATAAAGAGTGGGTTGAGAAAGAATTATTTAAAGCAGAAAGTAAAAGCGACAAAAAACCGTATACAATTGTGATTCCACCACCAAACGTAACAGGAAAACTACATATCGGACACGCGTGGGATACAACATTACAGGATATCATTACACGTATGAAACGTATGCAAGGTTATAATACGTTATATTTACCTGGAATGGACCATGCCGGTATTGCGACGCAGGCGAAGGTAGAAGCAAAATTACGTGAAGAAGGTGTCAGTCGTCACGACATCGGACGTACTAAATTTTTAGAGCATACGATGGAATGGAAGGAAGAATATGCAGGATTTATTCGTCAACAGTGGGCAAAGCTCGGTCTTGGACTAGACTATTCACGTGAGCGCTTTACATTAGACGAAGGATTAAGTGAAGCGGTTAAAGAAGTGTTCGTTAAGATGTACGAAAAAGGTTTAATCTATCGTGGGGAACGTATCATTAACTGGGACCCTGCAGCACGTACAGCATTAAGTGATATTGAAGTTATTCATGAAGAAGTTGAAGGTGCGTTCTATCATATTAACTATCCTTTAGCTGATGGTTCAGGATTTATCGAAATTGCGACGACACGTCCTGAGACGATGTTAGGTGATACTGCGGTTGTGGTACATCCAGAAGATGAACGTTATAAAGAAATGATTGGTAAAAATGTAATCTTACCGATTATGAATCGAGAAATTCCTGTACTTGCAGATGAGTATGTTGAGATGGACTTTGGTACTGGAGCAATGAAAGTTACCCCTGCACATGATCCAAATGACTTTGAGATCGGGAACCGCCATAATTTAGAGCGCATCAATGTGATGAATACTGATGGCTCGATTAATAAGTTAGGTGGTAAATATGAAGGATTGGACCGTTTCGAATGCCGCAAACAGCTTATCGCTGACTTGAAGGAAAGCGGAGAACTTGTGAAAGTGGAACGTCATATGCATCAAGTCGGCCATTCTGAACGTAGTGGCGCAGTTGTAGAGCCTTATCTTTCAACGCAATGGTTTGTTAAGATGGCACCGCTTGCTGAGCAGGCATTAAACAACCAGAAAACAGAGGGACGCATTGAATTCGTTCCGAATCGTTTCGAAGGCACATTTAACCGCTGGATGGAAGGCATTCATGATTGGTGTATTTCTCGTCAGTTATGGTGGGGACATCAAATTCCAGCATGGTATCATAAAGAAACAGGTGAACTTTACGTAGGTAAAGAAGCGCCTGCAGACATAGAGAACTGGACACAGGATGAAGACGTACTAGATACATGGTTCTCAAGTGCGCTTTGGCCATTTTCAACACTTGGCTGGCCAGATACTGAGACGATTGACTATAAAACGTTTTATCCGACGAATGTCCTCGTAACGGGATATGATATTATATTCTTCTGGGTAGCACGTATGATCTTCCAAGGATTAGAATTCACAGGAAAACGTCCATTTGATGATGTGTTAATCCATGGATTAGTACGTGCAGAAGATGGTCGCAAAATGAGTAAGTCTCTAGGTAATGGCGTTGATCCAATGGATGTTATCGATCAGTACGGTGCAGATAGCTTACGTTATTTCTTAGCGACAGGTTCTTCACCAGGACAAGATTTACGTTACTCAACTGAAAAGGTTGAAGCGGCATGGAACTTCATCAACAAAATCTGGAATGCTTCACGCTTTAGCTTAATGAATATTGGTGATGATTTTAAAGCTGAACATATTGACTTATCTGGTAAGAAATCACTAGCTGATGAGTGGATTTTAACACGCTTAAATGAAACTATTGCAGACGTTACGCGTCTTGCTGAGAAGTATGAATTCGGTGAAGTAGGTCGTGTACTGTATAACTTTATCTGGGATGAATTCTGTGACTGGTACATCGAAATGAGTAAGATTCCGATGAACGGTGAGGATGAAGTACAAAAACAAATGACGCGATCAGTATTAGCATATACGTTAGATTCAATCATGCGTATGTTACATCCGTTTATGCCGTTTGTAACTGAACATATCTGGCAGAACTTACCGGTAACAGGTGATTCAATTGTTACTGCAAGCTGGCCAGTGGTGAAACCTGAACTATCAAATGAACAATCTAAACGTGATATGGAGCAGTTGATGGAAATTATTCGTGCTGTGCGTAATACGCGTAGCGAAGTGAATACGCCGATGAGTAAACAAATTCCGATGATGATTAAGACAAATTCTGAAGCCATTTCAAATCGTCTAGAAACAGAACGTCCATTTATTGAGCGATTCTGTAATCCATCTACATTAACGATTTCAACGGATGTAGAAATTCCAGAAGAAGTAATCACAACTGCGGTGACAGGAGGTTCTGTCATTCTGCCATTAGAAGGTCTGATTGATATGGAAAAAGAAATTGCACGCCTTGAAAAAGAACTTGAAAAATGGCAGAAAGAACTAGAACGTGTCGATAAGAAGCTAAGTAATGAAAAGTTTGTCGCTAAAGCGCCAGAGAAAATTATCAATGAAGAAAAAGAAAAGCAGGCACTATATACAGAGAAATATAATAGTGTTCAGGAACGTCTAAACCAATTGAATAGGAAGTAATGACTATGAATTATTTAGAGAGTTTATATTGGATACATGAACGCTATAAATTCGGTATTAAACCTGGTGTAAAACGAATGGAATGGATGCTCGACAAACTCGATAATCCTCAGCACAAGATAAAAGGTATTCATGTTGTAGGTACGAATGGAAAAGGGTCGACTGTAAGCTATCTTAAAGATGCACTTATAGCTAACCATTATGAAGTCGGTACATTTACAAGTCCATATATTGAAACGTTTAACGAGCGTATCAGTTTAAACGGTCAGCCGATATCTGATGAGGAAATCGTGCAACTCGTTGACATTGTGAAGCCAGTAAGCGAACAGCTGGAAGTAGAAACAGATCTTGGTACTGCAACAGAATTCGAGATTATTACGATGATGATGTTTGTCTATTTTGGTGAAGTTCATCCTGTAGACTTTGTAATTGTTGAAGCAGGACTGGGAGCAAAGAATGACTCTACAAATGTATTTACACCGGTCATGTCGATATTAACATCGATTGGGTTAGATCATACAAATATCATCGGAGATACTTATTTAGATATCGCTAAAGAAAAAGCGGGTGTCATTAAAGTTGGCGTACCGTTAGTCTATGCGGCAAAGAATGAAGATGCACAGGAGTATATCGATGGTGTCGTCGCTGAAAAGCATATCAAAGGGATTAAGCTTGGTTGTGACATTCAACTCATTCAAAATGGAAATGAATTTACATTCCGATATAAATCTTACGAACTTGAGGCGATTGAACTGAAGATGATCGGCGCGCATCAGCAGGAAAATGCAGCGCTCGCGATTGCTACATTGCTTGAAATGTACGATAGAGGTATGCTTCTTCTGGACTTTAATAAAATGATTCAAGCCATTGAAGATACAACGTGGACTGGTCGTATAGAGAAAATTCAGGAGGATCCGACAATTATATTGGATGGCGCACATAATCTTGAATCAATTGAAGTATTAGTCGATACGATGAAATCTCATTATGCAGGTCATAAGATTGATGTGTTGTTCTCCGCAATCGATGGAAAACCAATCGGTCGCATGTTAAAGTCGCTTGAAGAAATAAGCGAGCATTTCTATGTGACAACATTTGATTTTCCTAAAGCGCTGCCGCTCGACACTTTATATGAACATGTCGAACATGATAAACGAATTAAGGTAAAAGATTACGCAGATTTTATCAGAAACTATGAAGGTGATGTACTGCTTGTAACAGGAAGCCTGTATTTTATTAGTGCCGTTAAAGATAAATTAAGACAATAAATTTTGTTAAAAAAATAAACTTTCGGAAAATGTAGGAATTAAGAGATTCGTACATTGCCGAAAGTTTTTTGTATTCTGAAGAATAAATGCATTTAAAATCTGAAATTTTTGAATGTACTTTATAAATTAGGGAATGCTAACAAAAAGGGGGAATTGTATGAATTTTAAATTAAAGATGCCGCATACATATTTACTACTGCTTATAATTGTCTGTCTCGCAGCTTTCATGACATATATCATACCTGCTGGAGAATTTGAACGTCAGAAAGTAGAAGACCGAACAGAAGTTATCAATGGTTCCTATCATCATGTAACGCAATCACCAGTTGCACCAATTGAGATATTTAGGTCTATTCCGAACGGTCTAATAGAAGGTGGAGAGATTATCTTCTATATATTTATCGTCGGTGGAGCTTTCGGTATTATCCATCGCACCGATGCCATTACTACTGGCGTTAACGCATTAATGGAACGTGTCGGTCGTCATGGAAGATGGCTGATTCCGATTACGATGACTATGTTTAGTATTCTTGGGTTTTCAATTGGTCTTAGTGAAGAGACAATTATATTTGTACCCATTGGAATTGCATTAGCGACAGCACTAGGATATGATGCCATGGTTGGAGCTGCAATGATCGCTCTAGGTGCAGGGATTGGATTCTTAGGTGGCATGATTAATCCATTCACGGTCGGAATCGCACAAAGTATAGCGGAAGTACCGTTATTTTCTGGTTGGGGCTATCGTACTTTGATCTATCTACTTGTCTTATTTACTGGCATTCTTTATGTAATGCATTATGCTAAGAAAGTTAAGGCGCATCCCGAAAAAAGTTTATTATATGATGTGAACGTAGAAGAGAGAAGAACAATGAGTGATGATGTGCTCGATACTAAATTTGATTCTTTTAAAAAGCGTCATGCTGTTATCTTAGTGATTCTAGCTGCAACGATAATTATCAATGTTTATGGTATATTCAAGTTTGGCTGGTTTTTAACACAGATGAGTGCAAACTTTCTAATTATGGGTATTGTTGTCGGAATCATTGGAGGACTCGGGGTTAACGGGACATTCGATGCATTGCTTGAAGGTATGAAGGATATTCTGTTTGGTGCCATGATTGTCGGTTTTGCTAAGGCTATTGTTGTCGTACTCACTTCTGGTAAGATTATTGATACAATTGTTTTTCATATGACAGATTTTATAGACCATCTACCCGCTGCCTTTTCAGTAGTCGCAATGTTCCTGACACAGCTTATATTGAACTTCTTTATCCCTTCTGGTTCAGGCCAGGCGATGACTACAATGCCGATTATGGTGCCTATCAGTGACCTTCTGGGGATTAATCGACAGGTTGCCGTTATGGCATTCCAATATGGGGATGCAATCAGCAACAATATCATTCCGACAAGTGCCAGTCTTATGGGCTTATTAGCAGTCGCTGGTATTCCATATAATAAGTGGCTGAAATTTGTCTGGAGAATTTCTGCAATATGGATTTTGATATGTCTTGGAGGACTGATACTTTATATGTATCTTTAAAAAATAAAATATTACTAAAATTAAAAAACTGCATAAATTTGTAGTGAACCCAAAAAGTTGAACTTTTTATTAAGCTACTTTCATTAAAGCAAGATTTCTGTATTCTACAGGAGTCT
>NZ_JBVGOY010000029.1:0-1589 GCF_058188655.1 Macrococcus sp. CoH-51_TC_04 | reverse complement strand
ACACTGCCTTTATCTGTGATGCTCTTCGGCATAGGATTCACGATCAGTACATGGACGCCTTTATCACCGTTGCCTTATTATCAGGCACATCTACATGTACAGAAAGTCCAACAGCAGTCCAAAATAGCTGAGACCTATCTGGAAGGTTTAGTGGATAAAGGATTACTGGATACGACCGTGAAGAAGCATGTTACACATCAACATTTTTCAGTCGCACAGAACAAAATCAGTCAGATTGATGACCCCAAGAAACGTAAAGCTCTGATGGATAAACACAGTGACTATCTATCAACGTATGAACATCAGATTGGTGACAGGCTCATCCGAAAGCTTCAACTGGAACATCTCAGCATCTCTGAATACAGCAATCTGACAGCACAGGACTATGAAAATGTCCGTTATCAGATTCAGCAACAGATTAAGACACCACGAACGCAACAGTTTTTCCTGGAACGTGTCGAGAAGCTACAAAAACGACATGATCTCGAATATCAATCCGTCACGCCATAACTAGATGACAGCATTATAGACATAGAACTGTTGTGCGATATATTCTCGAAGAATTCCGATGTAATACGCTCTGTCGCTCTTTATTTCAGATTTCTGTCCGTGATAGACTTTTTTCTTTGCCTTAACGAGTGATTGTATCGCATAGTTCATAATTTCAACGTGATCTTCAGTGCTATAGATGTTGTTACCGATGGTTTCTTTCAGCATTGTTTTGTATAGAGACAGAATTTCTTCATCACTAAAGAAAGGCTTTGCGACGTTGTAAATTTCGTCAGGCACTTCCATCGGTTTGACACGGATATCTGAGTTTTTAATGTTATGATATAAAACTTTAGACTGTTTTTTTACAGAACGTTTTCTGTTACTTAAAAAGATATTTAATAGATTTAAAAAGAATATAGTTTCCTTTTTTGCGTGAACATGTTGTAAGGCCTGTTGCGACAATGTTTTCCCGGTCTTCACAACCTGATTAAGCGTGGACATTTTAGCGTGGACATTTTTTTCTCGGATGATTTCATACTGTGTATAGGTATTGATTCTAAAGACCATTGCGCCGTTATTCTTACGTTTGCCACTGACCGTGTGAATCTTCGTGATATAACCTTTTTCATCAAGATTTTTTAGCGTTCGATAGACTGTTTTCTTACTGATATGTAAAAGGTCTGCGATGGTCTGAAGTTTTAGGTGAGAAAAACCAATCACCTTTAAGCTGTGTTGCTTTAAAACGTTTAAAATACGGTATTCATTCTTTTTGAGATGTCGATTGTATCGTTCAACCGTACGATCCATTGCGATGATTGTTTCAAAGTTGTTTTCAAAGTCGTTCATGATATAAGCCATTGTTATCATTCCTTTTTTAGATTTTAGGAACGAAAAAAGAGTACACGCCGGTCTTTTCCATGGCATGCACTCTATGACTTTTATCATATATGATGTTTCCTTAAATCATTCTTTCGATTTGTTTTATTGAAAACTGTTTAAAAATCGGGTATGATTAAAACATAATCTTATAAGAAGAGTTTAAGGAACATTCTAAAGTGTTTGCCGATGTACGCGATCGGTAAGCGATTAATAACTGC
>NZ_JBVGOY010000028.1:0-2043 GCF_058188655.1 Macrococcus sp. CoH-51_TC_04 | reverse complement strand
GCCCAAATTTTTGGGTGATTTTTTTGTTTTAGTTTTTTATTTTTCGTTAGAAAAATGGTAAGGGAGTTAAGAGGGAATTTTCCCTCTTACAAGCAAGCGCAGCGAGCGAGTGTAAAGAAATGCGTGAGCATTTTGTATACACTTGCACTGCTTGACCAAAATGAAAAATAGCGAAAGTAGCTAGTTTGAATTTGTGTTCTTAATTTGCAAATACTGAAAGTAAGTAGTTGCAAATTTTATGTTTTTAGTGAGCGAGAGAATGACGAAAGTAGTCAGTCAGAGCGATTAATTGCTTTATAAATTTTTGAGGAACTTTTATGCCGAGAAAACTTTTGGAGAGGAGAAGACCCCCCAGAACACACTTAGAGCCGTTCACGGCGATTTTGATAGCGACAGCTATCAAATCGACGGAACATGGGCTCTTGGGGGCCTGGGGGAGCGTCAGCGTGTCAGAGGCTCGCTCCAAAAGGAAATTGGAATAAATGCAAAAAGAATTGTCGAATTTGGTTCTTAGAAAATTGATCTAAAAATTTGGTTTTTAATTTTTGGGTCAATTTTGTTTTTGGGGCTTAATTTTTTGGAAATTTGGGAGAGTTGCTGGGGGGCTACTACGACACCCCCTATGACACCCCCTATGTAATCCATAATCCAGAAATCATATAAAACGTTGATATTACGGCGTTCAACGTGATTATAAAAAAACAAAAAAAGATTTTCTTTATATATATATGTACAAGTCTAGACAAAAGCAGAAAATATGGTTATCATAAAATTATTAATTTGAATGGGGAGATTACTATGGTAAGAGTAAAAGTTGGAATTACGTTAACTGAAGATACATTGGCTAGGTTAGAAGAAATTTGTAAAGAGATGGGGCTAAGTAAATCTCAAGCTTTATCTATGTTAGTTAATAAAGAATATTTAGCAAAGTATCAAGATGAGAAAAAAGTTTTTAAGGCATAAAAAAATCGCCACGGGCAATGGCGATTTGATTGAATCAAAAACATATAATCTTAATTAAGAATCGAGGTAATTATATCATGGCAGAAGATGAAAATAAAGCTGTTGAATTACCCGGCCTATCTAATAGCCGGTTAGCGTCCCATTCTGTGGGAATTCACTCTCCAAGAATAAGTTTTGACCGTATGACAATAGTAGGCGATCTTGGCAAAGATAAAGCTGAATATATGGCTTATTTGCTTGGTAACAGTCCATTTGTTCATCTTTGGGATTGTTTAACACATAAATTTAAAGGGCAGATATTCACAGATAAAATATATATCGAACATGATAGATTTAAAGCTGATGCATGGGACAGAAGAAATTTTAGAATTGAATTCAACCCGAATAATTTGAAAGAAGATGAAATTGATTGGTTAAAGAAAAATATTTTAATTGCTTTAGATAATGTTGGATTTACTCGCTTAGACTTAGCTTTTGATTTTGAAGAAGATTTATCCGATTTTTATATTATGAGTGATAAAGCTTTAAAGAAAACAGTCTTTTATGGTCGAAATGGCAAAGCCGAAACAAAATATTTTGGTGTAAGAGATAGCGATAGATTTATTAGAATTTATAATAAAAAACAAGAACGTAAAGATAATGCTGACATTGATCTAACGCTTGAAAATTTATGGCGATTTGAAATTGAGATAAAAAGAACAATGGTTGATGAATGGAAAAATTGCTTTGATGATATGCATATTTTAAAACCTGATTGGACAACTATTGAAAATCTTAGTGAACAAGCTATGATGTATATGTTATTGAATGTTGAAAGCAAGTGGGGAGAAATAAGCAAAAATGCAAAAACAAAATATAGAAAAATGATAAAAGAAATTTCTCCGATTGATTTAACTGATTTGATGAAAATATCTTTGAAAAAAGTCGAAAATAATTTGCAAAAGCAAATTGATTTTTGGATTTACTGAACGAAAAAATTCATAAGAATTTTGAGTAAATTATCGCCCAAATTTTTGGGTGATTTTTTTGTTTTAGTTTTTTATTTTTCGTTAGAAAAATGGTAAGGGAGTTAAGAGGGAA
>NZ_JBVGOY010000027.1:0-2106 GCF_058188655.1 Macrococcus sp. CoH-51_TC_04 | reverse complement strand
ACAAGGAATTTCGCTACCTTAGGACCGTTATAGTTACGGCCGCCGTTTACTGGGGCTTCAATTCGTAGCTTCGCATACGCTAACCACTCCTTTTAACCTTCCAGCACCGGGCAGGCGTCAGCCCCTATACTTCACCTTACGGTTTTGCAGAGACCTGTGTTTTTGATAAACAGTCGCTTGGGCCTATTCACTGCGGCTCTTCAAGGCTTGCACCCTAAAAAGCACCCCTTCTCCCGAAGTTACGGGGTCATTTTGCCGAGTTCCTTAACGAGAGTTCGCTCGCTCACCTTAGAATTCTCATCTTGACTACCTGTGTCGGTTTGCGGTACGGGCACCTAATTTCTAACTAGAGGCTTTTCTTGGCAGTGTGAAATCAACGACTTCGCTACTATAATTTCGCTCCCCATCACACCTTGATCTTGGTGAGTACCGGATTTGCCTGATACTCAATCTCAGTGCTTGGACGTACATAACCAACAGTACGCTTCGCCTATCCTACTGCGTCCCCCCATCGTTCAAACAATCTTAGGTGGTACAGGAATATCTACCTGTTGTCCATCGCCTACGCCATTCGGCCTCGGCTTAGGTCCCGACTAACCCAGAGCGGACGAGCCTTCCTCTGGAAACCTTAGTCAATCGGTGGACGGGATTCTCACCCGTCTTTCGCTACTCACACCGGCATTCTCACTTCTAAGCGCTCCACATGTCCTTACGATCATGCTTCGACGCCCTTAGAACGCTCTCCTACCATTGTCCTACGGACAATCCACAGCTTCGGTAATATGTTTAGCCCCGGTACATTTTCGGCGCAGCGTCACTCGACTAGTGAGCTATTACGCACTCTTTAAATGATGGCTGCTTCTAAGCCAACATCCTAGTTGTCTGGGCAACGCCACATCCTTTTCCACTTAACATATATTTTGGGACCTTAGCTGGTGGTCTGGGCTGTTTCCCTCTCGACTACGGACCTTATCACCCGCAGTCTGACTCCCGCATTAAATTATCTGGCATTCGGAGTTTGTCTGAATTCGGTAACCCGAGGGGGGCCCCTAGTCCAAACAGTGCTCTACCTCCAGTAATCATCATGCGAGGCTAGCCCTAAAGCTATTTCGGAGAGAACCAGCTATCTCCAGGTTCGATTGGAATTTCTCCGCTACCCACACCTCATCCGCTCACTTTTCAACGTAAGTCGGTTCGGTCCTCCATTCAGTGTTACCTGAACTTCAACCTGGACATGGGTAGATCACCTGGTTTCGGGTCTACGACCTGATACTCATTCGCCCTATTCAGACTCGCTTTCGCTACGGCTCCACATATACTGCTTAACCTTGCATCAAATCGTAACTCGCCGGTTCATTCTACAAAAGGCACGCCATCACCCATTAACGGGCTCTGACTACTTGTAAGCACACGGTTTCAGGTTCTATTTCACTCCCCTTCCGGGGTGCTTTTCACCTTTCCCTCACGGTACTGGTTCACTATCGGTCACTAGAGAGTATTTAGCCTTGGGAGATGGTCCTCCCGGATTCCGACGGAATTCCACGTGTTCCGCCGTACTCAGGATCCACTCAGGAGAGAATAACTTTTCGACTACAGGGCCTTTACCTTCTATGGCTGACTTTTCCAAAGTCATTCGTCTAAACTATTCCTTTGTAACTCCGTATTGAGTGTCCTACAACCCCAGAGTGCAAGCACTCTGGTTTGGGCTCTTCCCGTTTCGCTCGCCGCTACTAAGGGAATCGAATTTTCTTTCTCTTCCTCCGGGTACTTAGATGTTTCAGTTCTCCGGGTGTGCCTTCTCATATGCTATGTATTCACATATGGATAACATGACATAACTCATGCTGGGTTTCCCCATTCGGAAATCTCTGGATCAAAGCTTACTTACAGCTCCCCAGAGCATATCGTCGTTAGTAACGTCCTTCTTCGGCTTCTAGTGCCAAGGCATCCACCGTGCGCCCTTAATAACTTAATCTGTTATTAATATTGTGATGTCTGCATAAATGCAGACGCGCGATTTTTTCAAGAATTCAAATATGAACTCACTCGGTTTTGCTTGGTAAAATCTTTATATCTTCTTACTTTATCTAGTTTTCAAAGTACAAT
>NZ_JBVGOY010000026.1:0-2645 GCF_058188655.1 Macrococcus sp. CoH-51_TC_04 | reverse complement strand
TCGATAGATGGTGCAACGCTTGAACAAAGCATTAAAGAGATGAATAAGGCATTTAACCGTATGTTTAAGTATAAAAAAGTAGCTAAAAATTTAGTTGGATTTATGAGAGCAACAGAAGTTACTGTAAACGAGAAAGATGGCTCTTACAATCAACATATGCATGTTTTATTGTGTGTTGAGAGTAAATATTTTAAAGGCTCTGATAATTATATTTCACAACAAGAGTGGCTTAAAATGTGGCAGAAAGCTTTAAAAGTTGATTACAAACCTGTAGCTAACGTCAAAGCGATTAAGCCAAATAAAAAAGGCAACAATGCTATTGAATCTGCAATCAAAGAGACGTCAAAATATGCAGTAAAAGCAAGTGATTATTTAACAAGTGACCAAGAAAAAGATTTAGAAGTTGTAAATGATCTGGAGCAAGGACTTTATAAAAAACGCATGATTTCGTACGGTGGACTTTTAAAAATCAAACACAAAGAATTAAATTTAGATAATGCAGAAGACGGTAATTTAATTCAAACGGGCGAAGAAAAAATTTCGGACGAAGAAGAAAAAGCAAATTCAATTATGGCAATTTGGAATTATGAAAAACAAAATTATTTCTTGAAGCATTGAAAATTTTCAATGCTTTTTTTTGTTTTTAAACCCCTGTGGGAACTATAGCGATCAAACTGCAAGTTTGCCCTGTAAAATGCAAATTTTAACACGATTCTATGCCAAATTTTTAATTTGCATGTAACTGGGCAGTGTCTAAAAAATCGCAGACACTGATGAAAATTAAAATTTAATTATTTGGCTCATATTTGCGTTTTAAGAGCTACTTTTGATTTCCAAGTACTTTTTTACTAGAAAAATGCTGAAAATGTCTTAAACGGGCTTAAAATTAAAAATAAGCATAAATCGTTTTGATTTTTTCTAGAGAATTAATCTGCGAAGTTGAAAAAAGGTGCAACGATCTTTTATGCCGAGAAAACTTTTCGGAAAGAAAAGACCCCTCATGCACACTAAACGAAGTGGGCCCACCAGGGCGTTTTTTGCCTGGTGGCTCATCTTTGGGGAGTGTGAGGGGTCAAAGTTTCTACCGAAAAGGAAATTGGAATAAATGCAAACATCAGACGAATACCAGGTACTGCCCATTTACATGCAAACTTCGTTTTCATTCAAAAAATGGGCAAACATGCTGTTTGATTGCATAGTTCGTGTGGCGACTGAAAAAAACGAAAATTAATTTGAAATTCGATGTTTTTGATATGAAAATCAGAAATACTTTTATGCCGAGAAAATTTATTGATGTTGAGAAGAACCCTTAACTAAACTTGCAGACGAATGTCGGCATAGCGTGAGCTATTAAGCCGACCATTCGACAAGTTTTGGGATTGTTAAGGGTTCCGAGGCTCAACGTCAATAAAGCAATTGGAATAAAGCAATTATGTTATTGATTTTAAATTTTTTATATCAAAATGGTCTTTTTCTGTTAAATCATAACCAGAATGAAAAAGAAGTTGAGCTTCTTTTGAAATACATGGTATTTTTCGACCTTTGTAATTAGTTTCTGAAAACCAGTCATTTTGGAAAACATAATTACCACCTTCTGGGTTTGCTTGGGTAATTGATCCATCATCATTTAGATTTATAGGATGAATATCTAAATACCCATATTCTTCATGCTTAAGTTCCATGCGTGAAGGCATCCAATCAACTTCTATTTTGTATCCGATATCTTCTAATTTTTGTATAACTTTTTGAGTGTGTTGAGCGTCAAAATCTATATCTATATCTCTGTGTTCTCTTTGTTGTTTTCCAGTTAATACATCTACCCCCCAGCCACCATCTAACCAATAAGTTACTTTCATGTGTTCAAATAAATCTAAAATATAAAATAAATCTTTTTCTGTTACATTATTATTTTTCATTTTATCCCTCCTAACTTGGGAATTTGAAACGAGTTGAAAACGAGTTTCTTCTTGTCTTGATACTATATAGAAATAATGAGTTTTCTATAATTACGTTTAAACCATTGATATGATAGCGTTTGTCTGTATTTTTAGGGTATAAAAAAATTTGACACAAAAAAGCCCCAGATGTAAGATTAAGTTGTCTAGAAATAATAATACATTCAGGGGGACTTTTTTATGCGATTTTTAATTAAACCAACCAATCAAAAAAGAAAACAGAAAGGTGGTTTTCTTGATGCAAGATAATAATACAAGATTTATTTACGAAAATCAAGATAGCCAAACTTTAAGAGATTTCACTAAGTCGGGTAAAGAGAGACCCTGGAAAGAGAAGAAGATAGGGAACGTGACTTATTCTGAATTACTAGAGATTTTAAAAATAAAAAAGGCTCACAATGTGCGTCAATGCGGTAATATACTTGAATTTAAAGCGACAGATGAAGGATATTTAAAGCTTTATAAAACATGGTTCTGTAAATCTAAGCTTTGTCCTGTCTGCAACTGGAGAAGAGCAATGAAAAATAGTTATCAGACGCAAAAGATCGTTGAAGCAGTGATTCAGGAAAAACCGTCGGCACGTTGGCTTTTCTTAACTTTATCAAATCGAAATTCGATAGATGGTGCAACGCTTGAACAAAGCATTAAAGAGATGAATAAGGCATTTAACCGTATGTTTAAGTATAAAAA
>NZ_JBVGOY010000025.1:0-3502 GCF_058188655.1 Macrococcus sp. CoH-51_TC_04 | reverse complement strand
CCAAGAGCCCAGTTTCGGCCGAATTGATAGCTGTCGCTACCACTCGCCGAAACGGCTCTAAGTGTATCTGGGGGTTCTTCTCCTCTCCAAAAGTTTTCTCGGCATAAAAGTTCCTCTATCTTTGTATTCCTTTATCTTTCTTAACTTCTTGTTTTGATTCCTCTATTTTTTTATATCTTTCAGGGTGGTTTTTCATATCTGACTTTAAAATAACATTTTCGTAATACTGACTATGATTCATAACAGGCTCTAAAATTGAACGCATTCCTTTTCTACCTAAATGTTTTTCAATCTCTAACATCAGAAGTTTAATAATTTCTAGAATTTTTTCTGTATGGCTTGCCAATTTATTTAATTTACTCGTGATCTCTTTGTTTTCTTCTTTTAGCTTTTCGTTCTCTTTATCAAGCTCATTTAAGCGATTTAATGCATTTCCCGAATTAAGATACTCAAAACGATCTAGTATGTCTCTAGAAGCCTTTATTTGCTTTTCAAAAACTTGATAATCTTCTTGCTTAATCACTACATTGCCTGTTTCTTCATAACTTTTATTAAAAAGTCCCCCAACTTGTTTTTTCTCAACTTCATACGGCACTTTTATAGGCTCTTTTAAGACCTTTACTAATTTTTCATATTCTTCTAAGGCTTTTAATGTTTCTGCTTGTGTATGGGCTAATTTTTGGCTCTCACGCTCATTTTCTTCTCGATGATAATTCGTTTGTTGTTTAAACGCATTGATCTCCACACTTTTTTTCTGACTGATTTGCTTTGGTGTTCCTCTCTCCATGTCAAAACCACGTTCATTAACAAAATTATTAAATCTATCTTGAAATTCTGTCATAGCTTTTTTGTTGCCCAGCATGTCTTTCGCTGAAAGTCGTCCATCATCTGTAATTGGCACAAACCCAAAATGCATGTGAGGAACTTTTTCATCAAAATGAACTGTCGCATATAAGAGATTTTCTTTACCGTATTCTTTTTCTAAAAACTCTTTTGTATTTTCAAAAAAATTATTAATTTCTTCATGCGATTTATTTTCAAAAAATTTATCATCTGACGTAATAATTCCGTCGATATGTTTTACAGCATCTTTTCTAATTTTTCTTTTTCCGTTGTAATTTTCTTCGATTTTTTCCTCAATCTTTTTTCGATAATTAATATTTTCTTTGTTAATTAAATCATAATTCAAATGTGTTTTTTCGAAATCAATATCTTGGTTATTATAATTTTTATTTTCCCTTTGAACATGTTTTTGTATGCCTGTAGTATTTACTCCCGATTTCACTTTTTCAACTCGAATAATTGAATAACTCAAATTAAATTCTACCCCCTGTTCATGATTTACGTGACTTATATTTATTAAAAGTATAACACACTAGACTTATTTTCACTTCGTTACAATAAATCATTAAGGCGTGTGCTCTGTGAGACTTGTTTTTGCTGACGCAAAAATTGACACTTCGTGTCAAAAAAGATCGCCCAAAAATGTGGGCGATAATTTACTAAAAATTCTTATGATTTTTTAGTCCAAAAACTTCATCAATGACTAATAAATTTTTAGTTATCATTTCTGTAAATTTTCTTTTTTATTCATTCCTGAATTTCTCCTGTCTCATAATTAACATTAAATCTACCGTATTTTCTTTCTTGATATACTGCATCAAAATATAATCTAATCAAACCAGTGTGAGAACGTAACACACTATTTATTATTTTCATACTCGGTAATCCATATTCTGCACCATGAACTCTTATAAATCTTCTTAATTCTCTGATGTTCGCTAATCCATGTTCGTCAATCAAATCACAAACTTCATTCAACATGTCATCTTTATCTTCAGCATCCAAAGTTATATAGCGGTCAATATCAAAATTATTAAGTTGTATGATGTCAGCTTTTTTATATATATATTTATTTTTAGCGATTGCGTCTTTTGATTCATGCGTTAAATATAAATACATATTTTCCATGCTCTGAATTACAATCTGCACCTTTGCTAACGCTTTTTCGCCTAATAAACGTTTGATTTTTACTCTAACACTATCAGCAGTAACAGGATTTTTCGCAACATAAATAACATGATAATGTGCTTTTTTATATTTTTGTCCCTCAACATTACTCAAATCTTTATCATGAATTGGACTAATAGCGATAGGCACATCTAACGATTCTAACTTTTGGATCCAATCAGTCGGTATGCTTTCCGGATACAATAAAAAAGTAAAGTATCTTGCTTTTTCCTTAGCCATTTTATAAAATCACCTTGTACAGATATAACGCAATTATTGAGCGGACTTTAGCCGAGGTCGCTCTTTTTTTACGCATTTTTCTGCCCTTTCTTATATTCTTCTAATGCTACTGTAAGCATTGCAGACTTACTTAATCCTTTTTCTTTAGCCATTTTTTCTAATTCGCTATAAACTTTTTCAGCTAATGTAATTGTTAATCTTTTTTTATTTGTAGCCACATTGTCGCTCCTCTCTTTTTTTATAAAAATAATGTAGCATTTATGCACACTTTAGTCAAAAATTTACGCATAAAACCTCAATTTTTAATAAAAATCGCCCAAAATGTCGCCAAAATGTCGCCGAAATGTCGCCACCCTTAAACCTTAGAGCCACAAGGGATTGAACCCTATTTTTTTCGAATTTGGCACTCGGCACTTAAAGGGGGGGTCGTAGTAGCCCCCCTTTTTTTCTCTAATCCCTATTAAAAAATGCCGTAGAAATGAAAAAGAGGATTGATTCCAAATGGGATCAATCCTCTTTTTTTATTCTAAAAAACCAATCACTATCAAAAATTAATACTTATTTCGGGTTACAACGAGTTGCTATCATTTTTGCCTCAGAAACAATTGGTCTTCCAACCTCAAGATCCCAACTTCCTGCTAACGCACCCGCTACATCATAATCAAAATGACACTTATATTGTCTCCACATACTTCCATTATCATTTCGAATTCCAGAATAATTTCTCTTTAATTCTGACCAACCAGCTTTCAAAAAGTAAAAAATTACTATAAAATACATAAAATAATAAAATATCGATTTTAAAACTTTTTAGGAGGAATTATAATGTGGCTAATATTTGGATTTTTAACAATCGTTGCAACTATCATAAATATTTTCCTATACATTTCCCAAAAAAATTACACTTTTATGATGATTACTGCAATTATCTTTACAGCTATAACTCTTTGTGCTGAACAAAGTTTAATTTCAAACTGGATACAACAAAAAGATTATTCAGCTTTATCTGAAGTCCCTAGAATGAATATATTCTTTTGGTTATTTACTATTTTTTCTATTGTTTTAAATATCATCCCACTTATTTTAGATTATAAAAAAAATAGATATAAAATTAACATATAACCTTGTTTTTATTCCAATTTCCTTTTGGAGCGAGCCTCTGAACCCCCAGACCCCCAAGAGCCCAGTTTCGGCCGAATTGATAGCTGTCGCTACCACTCGCCGAAACGGCTCTAAGTGTATCTGGGGGTTC
>NZ_JBVGOY010000024.1:0-3509 GCF_058188655.1 Macrococcus sp. CoH-51_TC_04 | reverse complement strand
TAAACTTGCAGTTTAATCGCATAGTTCTCGCAGAGGCTAAAAAATAAAAAAGCACTGAAATATTTCAGTGCTTTTTTTATTTTTCTTCTTCGATTTCGTTGATTGTCTGATGATTAATTTTTCTTTTTTCTTCTTCGGTTAATTCGTGAAGTTCACTCGCTAGGTACTCTTTCTGATTCCAAATATAATAAATTTGATACAAATATTCAGTTGGATCAATTTCTTTGAGATAATCCAATTCCCCGTTTTTTAGTTTCTTTCTCGCCTCTTTAAAAAGTCCTGAATACACTAGAATCTGCTTACCTTTTAAAGATTTATAATACGCGTCAAATATTTTTTGATTGATAAGATAATCGCTATCTTTACCCGAATACTTCGCCATTTCGTATAATTCTTTGTTGTTATTCTGCTTAATTTTTTGAACATGGACTTGCGTGATCTCTGGCATTCCTGTGACATCTCTCCACATTTCGAGCCATTCTTTTTGTGAAATATAATAACGTTTATCTGTAAAATACGATTTATTTACAGCAATCAGTACGTGAAAATGTGGATTGAAATCATCTCGTTGCTTGTTGTACGTAATTTCTAATTTTCTAACGTAACCTTTCATCATCGCTTTAACATTTTTTCTTTTCACTAATTTTCCAAACGACAAATTATATTTTTTTATTTCATCTTCTAATTCTTCAGCTTTCACATTCGGAGTTGTCAAAGTTAAAAAAATAAACTCTTTTTTCTCTTCCTGCTTGATGTACTGCATCATCAACGACAGTCCCAAAGCATCTTTTCTCGCTTTTCGCCACGCACACATCGGGCAGAAACGATTCTTACACATATTATTTTTATAAAGTTTCTTTTTTGTCTGCTCTTTATCCGTTACAAATGCTAAAAATGTGTTGCAGTCCTTAATCAGATCCATCTGTTTTTCCCCTACAAATTTTTTAATGAAGTTCTGAAACACTTGATTTCTCTTCTTTTTCTCAGTATACTTTTCCATATCAGATATATAAAACAACTTAAGAGTTTTTTATAGCACAAAAAAGTTGCTTTTTCTCCTTCCTGTATAGTTTTAGTCTAGTCAACTTAAACAATACATTACTAGGTATGAAAATGCAACTTTTTTTGTGTTTTAAGCCAGTAATATCAACGGTTTGACGTCGACGTGAATCGCCGTGAATAATTACCTATATTATCAAGATAAAAGAAACTCGCTTAAAATCACTCGTTTCTAACCCCATTAAACCTCTAAATACAACAAATCCTCATCATAATATTTAACCCCATCAAATAAGGCTTTAGGTTCAGTTCCATAATTCTTAAATCCAAATGTTTCATAAAAAGATTTTGCTCTAATATTTTCAGTCACAACAGTCAAAATAATAATTTCAAGACCCTCTAGTTCTTTAGCTTTATCCACTAAAAATTTAACCACATCTTTAGCAACTCCAGTACCTCTATATTCCTCTAAACAATACATAGCGACTAACATACCTTTATGTTTTAATTTTTCTCCCGTTAATCTAATAAATGTCGCCATACAAACTAATTTATCCTTATCGAATCCACCAATAACAAATTTAGTATCAGTCGCCTCTGTTTTCATTTCAAAATTCTCTAAAGGCAAATCAATTTCCCCTTGATATGTAGCAGCAAAAGCACTCGGATCCGTTTGCAACCCTGTTAATCTCAATTTCCTAAAATCAACTGCATCTTTTTTATTTAATACTCTAATTTCCAAAAAAATCCCCCCCTTTTTTTCTACCATCAAAAATATTTAATACTCCATAAAACAAGAGACTCTCTATGGAGTCTCAAGTAAATAAAAATTAAATTACACAACAGCACAAATCAATAATCATTTAATTTAGTTTAATTGTAGATAAATATAATGCTAATTCTCTAATTTTCTCATCAGTTTTTTCCTCTAGTACTTCTCTGTCTTCAGTATAATTATATAAAGTTTCTCCCTTAAACAGATGATCTGATAAGTTTAATAAACCAATTGATTTCTTATTAAACTTAGAAGAAATCGCTAAAGTAGTAGCTGTTTCCATATCTACTCCAAGATGACCATCTTCAGCCCAACCCGCAATTATTTCTTCATTTTCTAAAAGCATTGCGCTCGTAGAAAGAACACTTCCAACAGAATAACTATATCCTTTTAATTCACAGAAATTTATTGCTTCTTTCACTAATGAACTATCCGACTTAACTATTGTTTGGTTAGGTAAATACCATTGAGAAACTCCATCTTGCATTTCAGCTTCCGTTACTATAAGTATATCTCCATAATTAATTTTTGAAGAAAGTCCTCCAAAATAACCCGTTTGTATAAATCTATCTGTCCCAGCCATACCGAACTGATGTACAATATTTGATGCCATTGGCCCTCCATAAACATTAGCAAACCCTATAGCAGTATTACTTAAAGTACCTATTACAGCATTCCATTTTGGTATCAATATATCGTTTTTAAGAACTTCTTTCCAAAAATTAATATTGTCTTTATGTTCCCACTCTCCATGAATAATAAAAGAGCTTGGAATATTTTCAATATTTATACCTAATGAATTTAACCAATCTTCTTGAGTAAAATCACCATACAATTTCATAACATCGCTCGCTTTCTAAATAAATTAAATATCGGCTGAATTGATGAACACTGCCCAAAAATAAGTATATGCATGGAAATAGTATATTTCTATCTATTCAACTTTTATTCCAATTTCCTTTTTGAGTAGAAACTTTGACCCTTCAAACTTCCCAAAGATGAGCCACCAGGCAAAAAACGCCCTGGTGGGCCCACTTCGTTAAGTGTACTTGAAGGGTCTTTTCTTTCTCAAAAAGTTTTCTCGGCATAAATATATTCTCTAATCAAAATTCACTCTTGTACCTTGATGAAAATACAATTTCCAATCTTTTTCATAAAAAACCCATATTGAGCTTCTGACACTTTTAGAATTAAAAGTTTTATCTAACAAAGTATATTTACATAGCTTAACCTGAGTAGATAACTCATCAACAACAAAATCCTCAATTTCATAAGTATTAGAATCTAACTCAATATCAAAAAAATCCTCTTTTTTAAACTTTTTACCTGATTGTCCAAACTCTTCGAAATCAGGATGAAGAATTTTTAAAAAGTCACCATTCTTACGATTTTTAGGATCCAAATGAAAATATTCATATTCAATCATAAAAAATCCTCCTTTTTATACTTATTTTTAATTCTAAAGCCGTTTAAACCAATTTTACTATTTTTCTAGTAAAAAAGTACTCGGAAACCAAAAACGGCTCTTAAAACGCAAATATGAGCCAAATAAGTAAATTTTAATTTTCATCAGTACGAGCGATTTTTTACGTACTGCCCATTTACATGCAAATTTAAAAATTAGCAAAAAATCGTTCCGAATTTGCATTTTAAATGGGTAAACTTGCAGTTTAATCGCATAGTTCTCGCAGAGGCTAAAAAATAAAAAAGCACTGAAATATTTCAGTGCTTTTTT
>NZ_JBVGOY010000023.1:0-4204 GCF_058188655.1 Macrococcus sp. CoH-51_TC_04 | reverse complement strand
TGTTTATATTATTTTATTTTTAAATTTGCTATTATTAAATGGAATTTAAAAACTCCAGGTAGAGAAGTAGAGGATGTTGTTATTTCTGGTACTGTTGAAAATACTACAGATTCTAAAGAGCTTTTAGAAGCGATCATTGTTGCTGTCGGTGGTAAAGATAATATTGAAAAAGTAGATGCTTGTTTTACACGTTTGAGAATAACTTTAAAAGAGCCAAGTAAAATTGAATCAAGTACTCATTTCACGGAAAAACTAGGGGCAAATGGTGTTGTTAATGTTCCATCTGGTATTCAAATTATTTATGGTAATAAAGCAGCAGTCTATAAGACAGAAATGAGAGAATTACTAGAAATGGAGTAATTGTTTCTTTGAAGGGAAGATAAAGTGTGAATTTATTTTAAAAATTTAAAAAGAAGACGAACCAATTAACCCTACATAGCATAAATACAGGGGTATTTGTTCCAATTACAGAGGTGAAAGATGATGTGTTTTCTCAGAAAATGTTAGGGGATGGTTTTGCTATTAGACCTAATATAAAAGAGGTATATTCACCGATTAGTGGTAGAAGCATTTAGAGGGTCAGGATACCCTGATATGCCAGAGTTAGAACTGGCTCCTCATTTAGATTGGTATAAAGATGTAGATATACGTAAAGAATACAATTGAGTTATATAATATCTGTAGAATCGAATAAACTAAAACGCATTTTAAGACTGTTTCGTGGAGAGTCATCCACTCGGAGATTCGAAACTGCCTTAAAATGCTTTTTTTTTTTACTATTTTAAATATCGATAGAGTGTAGCTTTACTAATACCAGTCATTTCCGTAATTTCTTTTACACTATATTCCTGACTGTCATATAGTTTCACTGCTCTTTCAATATCTCGTTGATTAACGCGTGGGCGACCACCTTTTCTACCTCTAGCCCGCGCGCTTTTTAAACCTTCTTTCGTACGCTCTACAATCAAATCACGCTCAAACTGACTGAATGCTTGGAAAACGGTCATCATTAAGCGTCCTTGGGGTGTACTAGTATCGAAGTTTTCTTTCAGACTTACAAGCTTCACTTTATGCTCTTCAAAGTAAGTAACGAGATCAATTAAATCTTTAGTACTACGACCTAGACGCGAGAAACTTTCCACTATAACTGTGTCTCCAGGGCGTATCTTATCTTTTAGTCGGTTCAGCTGAGGCCGATCGGATTTTGTTCCAGTCATTTTTTCAGTAAGGATCTCATTGCAATTTTGTTCATTGAGTAAATCTAGTTGTCGGTTTAACTCTTGTGATCGTGTACTCACTCTAGCATAGCCATATATATATCCATTCATAAAACTCATCCTTTTTTTGATTTTATTGTATCATAAATGGTGGTTAAAGATTCATACATAAAGAAAAAAGTTTTGATACTGAAAAGGACTACTTTTTTAGTAAAAAAACAGTCCTTAAAAATCGTATCATAATCGATTATTTTTGAGACAAAGTAATTTATAAAAAATATGCCTCTAACGTTTTTAGAACGTTAAAGGCATATTAACTTCAGACAGTTATTACTATACCCTAGCTTTATGGGTTTTGATAGAATTAATTAGATTTTAATAAACGAAGTCCATTCAGAATAACGACCAACGTACTTCCTTCATGAAGGAAGACACTAATTGCAATATCCGTCAAACCTAAGAAACTAGCAATAATTAAAAAGACAACAACGGCCATTGAGAAAAAAATATTTTGCCAAATGACACGATTCATTTTGGTTGCAATATTATGAGATTGTACCAATTTGGATAAATTATTCTGCATTAAAACCAAATCAGACACTTCTACTGCTACATCTGTTCCTTCCCCCATGGCAATACCTACATCTGCATTAACAAGGGCAGGGGCATCATTTACACCATCACCCACCATTGCTGTTACGCCGTATTTCTCTTTTTGCTCGTCAATAATTCGAGATTTATCTTCTGGCATGACATTCGCGATTACTTCATCTATTCCTAATTGTTCTGCAACTGCTTTTCCTGTCATTTCTGAGTCACCAGTAATTAAAGTGGTGTGTATGCCGTGTTCTTTAAAGTAATTAATAGTTTCTTTTGCATGTTCACTTGGAATGTCCATGAGAGCTATAAGTCCAATGACATTCTCATCTTCTGCTACGTATACGACTGTCTTACCTTCTGATGCCCATTCCTTATTTAAACGAATATATTCATTTTCAACATTGTCAAACGAAGTTGGTTTTCCAATCCGATAATTTCTTCCGTTATAATCTCCCGTCAACCCTTTACCAATCTGATTTTCTACTTCAATGGTAAGCTTATTTTTTTGTTCAAACTTTCTTAGAATGGCATCTGCTAAAGGGTGATTGGATTCTTTTTCAAGAGCCACTACGATATCAATAATATTTTCTTCATTCACAGAATCGGCAAAATAATAATTGGTTACTTCTGGTTTTCCTTTGGTCAAAGTTCCCGTCTTATCAAACGCAATTGCTTGAGTATCAGCTAATTGAGACAGATAAGAACTACCTTTTGAAAGGACACCTTTTTTGGCCAGGTTAGAGGTTGTTGATAAGGTTACCGATACGGTAGCTGCTGCTAAAGCACAGGGTGAAGCTGCAACTAAAAGAACCAATCCCCTATAAATACTTTGTGACCATGTCCAATCAAGTAGAACAGGAGCCAATAACACGAACAGGGGAATGGCAATTAAAACAACTGTGACGTATTTCGGTTCGAATTTTTGGATAATACTCGCAGCTTTTGTTTGATTATCTTGGTTCTGGTTCACTAATTGTAAAATTTTTGAAAATACTGTATCTTCGTTTTCTTTGGTGACTTCCATTGTAAACGTGCCTGTCCCATTAATCGTACTCCCAAAAACGGTATCTCCTTTTGTTTTTTCATTGGGTATACTTTCACCATTAATAGACGATTCATCAATGGAAGTAGAGCCAGATAAAATGACTCCATCAATGGGTACTTGGTCACCGTTTAGTACTTGAAGTTGGTCCCCAACTGTTAATTCACTGACGTCAACAATCTTTGTATTCCCATCAGGCAAAATTAACCGAGCAGTTGTTGGGTTCATTTCGAGTAATTTCGTTATTTCTCGTCTACTTCTTCCTTCAGCGTAATCTTCCAGGAAATGTGCGCCTGAAAAAATGAGAATCAACAACGTTCCTTCCCAAAAATTCCCTATCGCTGAAGCTCCTATAGCCGCTAATCCCATTAAAATATGAGAATTAGGCGTAAACTTATTATTTGCTTTTGTATTCTCAATTGTCTCTCCAAGACCTTCCAGAACAATGACATGATAGCCCGCACTAATTGTGGCGAGTGAGAACATGATGTTTTTAATTAATTGATATTCTCCACTTAAGAACAATGCAACAATTGCCAATGCCAAACCAATAAAGTATAGAATAATAGGCATCTTCCCGTGATTGTGATCATGGTCGTGGTTATGTTTCTCTTTTTCCTGTGAATGTTGCTCTTTGGTAGTTTCCATTTCTATCACCTTTCTATTAAATTTCTTTGATTTTTGTTGACTTTTTTGTGCCTTGCAAATTCTGAGCTCGTTTGTTTGCTTAAGTAAGGCAAGGATTCATATGGTTTGGGCTTATCCAGTCTCCATCTCCTTTCATTTGTAAATCGGAATGATTATGATAAAGATATGAAGTTACATTCATATGTTTACAAAATCATATTAACTCACTGTATGAGTTTTGTCAAGACAAGATGCTTCTTATTCAAATGGACTACTATTGCTGATACAAAAGTCTTAATTTTGTCTATAAACAAAAAACTAGCATCGTTTTACTCATGTGGTATTATATATATATGAATGGAAAATCATGTGAGAGGAATAAGATCATATGGATACATCAACAACTTCGCCAATCAATAAAGAGAAGATCCAATCAATAAGCAAAGTATTCAAAGTGATTAGTGACCCTACACGCTTGTCAATTCTCTTTCTTTTACAGAAAGAAGAGCTCAGTGTTGGAAACATTGTGCTTGCATTGGATATGGAACAGTCCGCGATTTCACACCAACTAAAAATATTGAAAGATTCACGTTTAGTGAAGGCAAGAAGAGAAGGGAAAAGCATGGTTTACAGTCTTGATGATCTTCATGTTTTCAGTATTCTCGAACAAGTCTTAACTCATATCAATGAACAAGAACAATAAAAGCTAATAAGGTAT
>NZ_JBVGOY010000022.1:0-5334 GCF_058188655.1 Macrococcus sp. CoH-51_TC_04 | reverse complement strand
GATCCATTAAACATAGTATCCTAAACTAGAGTACTCTAAGTATTCAAAGTTTAGGATTTTTTAATTTCATTGCTTTAACTATTAAATATATAAGGGTATTATTCATAGTAGTTAAAGTATTTAAGGGTGGTGGAAAGATGAAAGTTCAGAAAGTGATTGTGGAGGAAAAACCATATCCGTTATACATATTGCTGGATGAAGAATTTGAAGTGATAGAACCAGTTAAGAGATTTATAAAGTACTTGGATAATACGGGCAAAGCTCCAAATACCATTAAAACATATTGTTATCATCTCAAGCTGTTTTATGAATTTATGAGCCAAAGTGGAATCGAATTAGGAGATTTACAATTTGAGGATTTGGCAAACTTTGTAGGATGGTTAAGAAATCCAACAGGGCATTTAAAGGTAATAGATATACAACCAAAGAAGGCTAAAAGAGAGGAAACATCAGTTAATTCCATACTTAACGCTGTAACTAGTTTCTTAGAATATTTAAATCGCACAGAAAATTTTAAAGCTATAGATATGTCTAAAGAAGCAAGAGGAAGAAACTTTAAGGGGTTTCTTCACCATATTACTAAAGGCAAATCCTATAAAAAAAATATTTTAAAGCTTAGGGTCAAAACGAAACTTGTACAAGTATTAGAACGTGGACAAGTCAAAGCAATAATTGAGGCATGTCATACCAAAAGAGATAAGTTACTTATTATGCTTATGTATGAAGGGGGACTTCGAATAGGAGAAGCATTATCTCTTCGTATTGAAGATATTTCAACATGGGATAACCAGATTAAAATCAGGCCAAGAGATCGCAATGAAAATGGAGCTTATATTAAACTTAAAAAAGAAAGAACTATTGATGTAAGCAAGGAATTAATGGCATTATATATCGATTACTTAGTGTATGAATATGGGGAAGATTTAGATCATGATTATATATTTATTAATCTTAAAGATTCTTATTTTGGCCGGCCACTGAAATATCAAAGTGTATTAGACCTAGTGAGAAGGCTAGGAAAACGGACAGGGATTACTTTCACTGCCCATATATTACGTCATACGCATGCCACAGAGCTTATTAGAAGTGGATGGGATGCTGCATATGTACAAAAAAGATTAGGGCATGCCCATGTACAAACAACACTTGATACGTATGTTCATCTTTCAGATCAAGATATGAAAAATGAATATAAAAAGTATCTTCAAGGGAGAGAAACATGACAATGAAATTTCCAAGTGTAGCAACCAACCGAAAACTTATCGCTAGTACTGAGATTAATAAAAAAATAGCCAATATGACAAGTGTTTTAAAAGGATATTGGGCATCAGATAGGTGGGATATAAGAATTTGTCCACATCCTAGTGCAATTGAGTTAAGTAAGAATCCGTCACTGAGAAATCGTTGGGTAAATTTTGATAAGGTGGAAAATGTCTGGTTGAAAACAGAATTAAAATATTTTTATTACCTTCACTTGAATAATGGAGCTTGGAATGCAAAATCCGTTTGGATTAGAAAGGGAACAGTGATAAGCCGGATGATGGGATTTTTAAATTTAAAATATCCTAATATTACATCGATAACTGAAGTGCCTATAAAAAAAGCTTTGACTGAATACCGAACCTACTTAACGGAACAAAAAGTAAAAACTACTACTACTAATTACAAACTTGATGTAAATCAGCAGAAAATTTCTGTACATGCGAATTCCTATTACGTTACTCATCTTAAGCAATTTATGGAATTCTATGAGGACTTCTATTTTGATGGTGAAGAATGGGAAAAAGATGTTTGGAATCGAAGAAAATTATCATTACCGGAAGATAAGGTAAACCCAACATCCTACGAATATACGATTAACTTTAAGGGGTTTGAAAATAATTATTTTAAAGAAATAGTTAAGCGATATTGTAAACTAATGTTAAACACAGCCAGCTTTTCTCACGTAGTAGATATAGCTTCAAAATTAAAAGAGTTTTTTAATTTCATGAACAAAAATTGTGAAGATATACAAAGAATTCATCAATTAACTAGAAATGAAATTGAGCAATATTTTAATTTTCTAAATTTAAAAGGTTTAAAACCCAGCACTATAACTGGAAGAATATCTACTTTAGACGTTTTTTTCACTACAATTCAAAGATATGACTGGAAGGATACACCTTCTAAAATCCTTATCTTTCAAGAAGATTACCCTAAAGTGCCGAAGGCACTACCACGTTATATTGATGAACACATACTCGAACAATTAAATAGGAAATTAGATAAATTGGAACCTTATATTGCCACAATGATCATGGTGCTTCAAGAATGTGGAATGCGAATCAGTGAACTTTGTACATTGAAAAAAGGAAGCGTCATAACTGATAAAGAAGGGGATTGTTTTTTAAAGTATTATCAATGGAAAATGAAGAAAGAGCATATCATTCCTATTTCAAAAGAAATTGCTGCATTGATATTAGTTCAAGAGCAAAGAGTGGCTGCTGAACTCGATGATGGATGTGTATATGTATTTCCCCGAAAAGACGGCTCGCCATTGAAGCAGGATACCTTTAGGGTTAAATTAAATGAATTAGCTTATGAAGAAAAGATAACGGACAGCAAAGGAGAAATCTTTCGGTTTCATGCTCATGCCTTTCGGCATACAGTTGGTACAAGAATGATAAATAACGGAGTGCCACAGCATATTGTCCAGAAATTCTTGGGTCACGAATCACCGGAAATGACGGCGAGATATGCACATATTTTTGATGAAACTCTTAAGAAGGAATTTACGAAATTCAAGGAAACCTTAGTAACGAATAACGGTGACATTCTGGATTTAAGTGAGGAAAATACTGAAGCAGACAGCACAGATCTTCAATGGTTTAAAAAGAATATCAATGCACAGGCACTTCCTAACGGTTACTGTCGTTTACCAGTAATTGCTGGACCTTGTCCACACGCAAATGCTTGTTTAGATTGTACGAATTTTTGTACAAGTAAACAATTTCTAAATGAACATGAGGAACACTTAAAACGAACGAAGGAATTACTGAATAGGGCTAAACAGAACCAATGGCAGCGTCAGGTTGAAACTAACGAACGTGTTAAGATTAGATTAGAGCAGATTATTCATTCGTTAAAGGAGACGAATTAAGATGACTAGAAAGAGTAACACAACTGCCATAATTCAACTATCAAAAGAAAAGTCGGAGAACACAAGAATTAGGGTTGAAAAGACAATTTCAGAGATGGCATTGAAAAAAGAGAAGGTTAATTTTAATTCTGTTGCACAAAAAGCAAATGTTTCAAAGTCATGGCTTTATAAACAAAAAGGCATCAGAACTAGGGTGGAGACCTTAAGAGGGATGCAAATAAGTGAAGTAGCCCCTCGTAAACCAAGTAAAAGTCTCCGTTCAGAGGATGTATTAATAAAGACCTTAAAAAGCCGTATAAAGTCACTAGAAGAAGAGAACGAACAATTAAAGGATCAGGTTCAAAAATTACATGGCAAGCTGTTTTAGAGTTATTGTACATCTTAGAACTAATATGGCGTTCGGATTAGCGTGAATCTTCACTATGGGTATGTGTTAAAATAAACATATAAAGTATAATTTACGAGATCGAACTTCAACAAACGGGCTATATTGTCGAATCATAAAGATTTTGGTAAATTTAAATTATAACTACTGAAAGGGGGAGTTGTTTATGAAAACGATGAAGAAGATTTACGGGGTGAAATTAAAATAAGGGATGAGCGTCTAAACGCCCTAAAAACTACGTGGTCCCTAAAATCAGGAGGAAAATAATGATTATTAGAGACTATGAGCCCAAGGATGAGATAGGTTGGGTAAGATGCAGAGTTCTCGCTTTTATAGAGACTGCATATTTTGATAACGTTTTAAAACGGAAAGAGTCGTATGAAAATCCTACTATTGAACTCGTCGCTGAGATGGAAGGGCAAATCGTGGGTCTTATTGATGTTGAATACGAAAAAGAAGAGCGCACGGTCTGTTCAAGAGGAGAAGGGCTAGGTGGTATGATTTGGCATATAGCCGTCCATCCTGACTTTTCTCGCCAAGGAATAGGAAAACAGTTATTAGATACTGCTGTAAATAAGGCGAAAGCTATCGGATTAAATCGTTTGGAAGCATGGACAAGAGATGATCTTTGGGTGCAAAATTGGTACGAGAAAATGCATTTTAAAAATGTGGATTCTTATTATCATATTTACTTTGAAGGTGATGAAATGAATCATCAAATCAAGAGTGAAACCCCCAAGCTTTATTTGGTAAATACCTTTGCACATTATGTTGGAGACGACATAGAGCAATTTAACAATAAGCGTATTCACCAATGTGTTTGCTTTGAAAAAAGCCTTTAATCTTTCGTAACCAAATTAATTTATTCTCTTCACGATAATAACAAGAATTTTATAGATTTCGGAAGTGAGTCTTATGTTAATGCGATCCTTAATAACTATTGCTTTTTAGGGGACGGTGCCAATGCCAGTGATGAATAATGACACGTACTAGTGGGATGTGGCGCTTGCTGCATCACAGTGGTTGATACAAATACATAAAATCAACCGTGGTTCGGATCAGAGGATTAAATATGCCTTTGTGAAGCTGGAACTAGAAGTAATCGTTTTATAAAGTAGAACGGTGAATAGGTCACTCTTATTCAAAGCCTGGAACTGCTGAGCGCAGGAAAAAAAACGGAACCCTTTTCTCCGTAGATGGAAAATTCATCTTGGAGGAAAGCAAATGAGTAGAAAACAAGAAAACACATCTTTTATTTGCGAGAAGTGCCGCAAGGAAATTCAACCATTAACAAATGGCAGTTATCGAAACCACTGTCCATTTTGTCTGTACTCAAAGCATCTAGACGACAAACCTGGTGATCGATTAAGTAAATGCAGGGGAATGATGAAACCAATAGGTTTAGATTACTCAGCAAAAAAAGGTTACCAGATTATACATCAATGCTTAAACTGTAAAAAGACACAAAAAAACAAAGTAGCCCGAGATACAATACAAGAAGATAATATTATTCAACTTATGTATCAGTCCCAAGTTAATTAAAGCGTTCCAATGATTGGAACGCTTCTTATATCAGTATCTTCTCTGTTCATCAAACGGGCGCGATTGTTGCAGACCAAAAGCCTAATTCCTCGATAAAATGTAGAGAGGAGTCAGGTTTTTTTGAGGTACATTTTTATTTACTCTAATCAATTGTCATCTAACAACTACCTTGTATTCTTCCGTTTGATTTAATGCGTTAAACATATGTCCTTAAAGTAGAAGTATTGATGATAATGGATTTTTAGTAGTTTACTCTTGATAAGATCCA
>NZ_JBVGOY010000021.1:0-6183 GCF_058188655.1 Macrococcus sp. CoH-51_TC_04 | reverse complement strand
TAATCTTATAAGAAGAGTTTAAGGAACATTCTAAAGTGTTTGCCGATGTACGCGATCGGTAAGCGATTAATAACTGCGCGAACAGTTATTAATGCTGAATGTTCTTTTTACGTTCAATTAAGTTATTTAAATTGTATAACTATTACAGACAAATAGCAAATCAAAATAGGAAATTTCCTATTTTGATTTGTTTATTCTTTTATTTTACGATACAGATATTGAGCAATTGTCTCTTTTTCTAGTTCAATATATGAGGTGCCTTTAAGGTAATATACATTTTCAAGTTGTTTGGGCAATTTATCTTTTAATGTAATTTTTACCTTATAAAATGTTTCATTATTTTTTGTTTCTTCAGGGAAATTTGAAATATATTTAACTTTACCCTTCAAATAAAATTCTTCTTTTTTCGTTTTAAATCTGATGGACACTTTTTGTGTATTATTCAAATTTAAAATGTCTTCGCTAGTAACATATACAATAATTTCTTTATCCTTACTTTTATAGATTTGATATAATACATTAGGAGGAAAAAATGATAACATATAATGCATTAGATATATTGAATCAAAAACAGAGAGTTATTAGTTCGAATGGAAAAATAGTAGGTTATATTAATAAAACGTATTCAAATATTTTAGTTAAATTAATAGATATAATTATACAAGGTGGTTTTTACACTTCTTTTACAATTAAGGATCATACTAATAAAAATATTGTATTCAAATCTGAATATTTAAATACAATTGTTACAAAAAAAAATATTAAATGTTGTTATCAAAATCAAAATATAATATTGAATTATGATAATATGTGGGAAGAAACAGCTAGTTTTAAATATGATAATAAAAATTTTTACGTAAAATTAGACTCTAATAGATATTGCATTATTATGGATAATGAAAATAAACCATTATCTATTTGGAAAAATAGAGATGAAATTTGCAGTTTAGAAATTTTGGATTCTTCTTTCGACTCATTAGTATTCCTATTATTAGGTATATCTCATGCTTTTAGTAATAGAGTATGAGATATACAATATTAAGATGACGTCATTTATAATGTTAAATATACATCTCTTTCATAATCATACTAATGGTTTCATTAATAGCATCTTGGTTTATTCCTATGTATTTAAGAGTAACAGATTGAGAAGAATGATTAAATAAATCCATTAATAAAGCGACATCTTTCGTTTTCTTGTAGTAATGGTAACCAAACGTTTTTCGCATTGAATGTGTACCGATTTCACTTAATCCGATTGCTTTTGCTGAATGGTTGAGTATTCTATAGGCTTGTACACGGCTAATCGGTTTATCATTACCCTCAGAATTGAGTTTATTACTTTTAAACAGATAATCTTCGTCCTCTAAGAACTGAATATAACGATCAATATCCTCCTTTAGATGATAAAGGGGGATTTGTTTTTGTTTACGGGTTTTCTGCTCTCTTAATTTTATTATATAATCTTTAATATCTTTTTTCTTCAGTCCCAACATATCGCTCACTCTCAGGCCACAGTTAATTCCGAGATTAAACAGAAAAACGTCGCGTTCCGATCCATAGTAAGCGAGCGCCTCTTTCATCTCCTGTATCTTTTTCACGTCTCGAATCGGTTCTACGCTGTTCATCCAAATCACTCCTATATGATACGTATAATGTACGTATTGATATCACTATGATACATTATTTCAGGCATAAAAATAAACCCCTTTTGTGCTGGGGTTTTGTATGTAACATAATTTATATTGTGTTACATAAAATTCAATCCAAATTTATACTGTTCATTTCCAATCTTTGTTTTAAATAAATATATGCTGGTTCTTTCGATATATATTTATCACATGTTTTTAAAAGATAATCACATTTTTTTGTTAAATACATTTTATTATCTTCGCTCGATAAATGATAATAATCTGAATTATCTGCAACATCTAAACATTTTATGATTAGAGCTTCTTTACCAAACTTAGCACTTCTATTTATTGTATCAATATTCTTTTCCAGTTTATCGCTAATCGAATCGTTAAAAGACAAAGCTTGTACTAAGTCAGCTAGTCTTTTGCTGAATGTTTCTGAAATTTCTTGTTTCGTGCATAAAGTATCTTCTAATAAATCATGCATTATAGCTCCTAAAATAATTTCCTCGCTATATTTCATTTCAATTGCTTTATACATAACATTTAAACAATGAAAATATACAGGTTTACCAAAATTATGTAATGAATTATTAAAATGTCCTGCTGTAAACAATAAAGCCTTATTTATTAATTCATTATTCATATTTGTCTCCTAATTATGATTTATATGAAAACAGCATTTTAAATAGCTATTATCCAAATCTTTAATTAAATAATATATACATGATACACTATTTCAGATATAAAAATAATCCTATCTGTTTACGATTTTTATCATATAACATAATTACCTTTCTTTTTTATGAAGTAACTAAATTACCATTGTGTTACTTAATCAGACAAATAAAAATAAATGCACTCACAAAGTTAATATGTGAGTGCATTCAACTATCAATAATTTATTCCTGATATTTTATTTAAAATCGTTCTATCTTTATATGAACCTAAAGATATTTGATGATCATTAAACTTTTCTTTTTTTACTTTTAATGGTGGTTTTAAAGTATTTATATAGTTATTTATATTCATATCTGTTTTTAAAAATCTAATACATTCTTGTGCATCATCTAACTTATATATAAATTCTTTATCAGCATTCACAAAGATACAGTTGTCATTCATGTTAAAGGACTCGATTGAATTCGATGGATCACATAGATGAAAGAAGTTTTGCAGATTTGAATTTTGTAACATCACTTTTGTAAATCTAGAAATATTCTCATTTAGTATGATTGGTTTACCATAATATAATTGTTTTTTATAGTGTTCATAAAGTTCACTTTCTTCAATGTCATAATGAATTTTTGTTTGCTTATATTCTAACGTTAACAATAACTGATCTTTATTTATTGAAAAGAAATACGCTTTGTTATTGTTTAAATTTATAAATAGTTCTCTCACTTTTGTTCGATGATTTTTCTCTTGAATATACGAAATATCATCAACATTAAACTTACCATGAGTTAGTAATCTATCTATCGATTTTTCCGATTCCTTCTTGATAGGGTTATCCTCACTCAAATTATCATACCAAGTTAAAACTTCAGTATTTGCTATCTAATCTCTATCTCGATGTGTGTTAATATATTCCGTAATTTCATGCCGTATATTCTCCATATTTTTTGCAGTTTTCTTAATTTTGCTTATAGACTTAGAGTTATTTTTAACAAAGTCTTTTTTATCATTAACTAATTTCTTTCTCATCTCATCAAACTTATTTAAAAGGTTAGAAGGAATAATTATTGGTGTAATAACGTCCGCTATCAATTCTTTGTAATTTGTTACTTCTTTATTGAATACTTTTTCTAATTCAACATTAACAAAATCTATATTTTTATCAAAACCAAATTCATTAACACATGTAGAGCCTACCCAAAATTGGTTTCCATTTATCTTATTCTTTACTAAAAAAACGATTTTCACCTGAGTATTTCCACACAGTTCACATTGATAGTCTTCTTCTATGTACCTACTCTCATTTGCGAATGCATATTCAGTCCTCGCATTATTTAAAATGGCAGATCCATATTGGGAAATTTCATCTTTTATATTTTTAGGAGCGTTATCTAATTGCCCTTTTGTAAATGAAACTATCTTATTCTGATTAACATAAGATAGTAATGAAGGATATTTTTTTATCTCTTCCGAATCCTTAATAATATTTAATTCTTTTTCGCTTAATTTATCCAAATAGCCATCTCCATTCTTAGTGTTTTAATCTCTCAATTTTTGATTTACTTTCAAGAAATTTATATTTAATCATCTTTTAAATAACCTACTTAAAAATCCTTTATTATCTGATTGTCTATCTTCCTTTAAATCATTATAGAAGTTGTCGACTTTATTATCATTAGCTATTGTATTTTGTACACTATCGTCTTGATTGTCTTCTTTAATCTCATTCAATTCTATCTCTAATACTTTTATCTTTTCATTACTCTGCAATGCCAGTGATTGTTGATTATGGAGTAATTTCTGCTGATTATCTAATGTTTCATTTAATTTATTAATTTGAGTATCTTTAACGTTCATTTGATTTTCTAAAAAGGATATTTGCTTTTCTTTATCTTCTAATTGCTGCTTCAAAAGATTAATTATATCATCTTGCAACTCTCTATCTTTAACGTCCTCTTGATCATCATTATTTTTAATATCTTGATCTATGACGTCAAAAATGGTTTCTAAATTTAATTTTTCATCTAATGGTTTTTGATTATTAATACTCTCTCCTATCTTAAATGCTTGTTCATTAGTAATAACCAGTGCATTATCTACTTTTTCTAATTCTATATTTAGTCTTCTAGCATGATTTAATACCGTCATTTTAGTGACTGAAAACCTTTCAGACAATTCCTTAAGTGAATAATTCATTTATACTCTCCTTTTATATTATATATTCTCATATACATTCATTATACCTGATATAGCAATACTTATATAACAGGTTATACATTTCATAAAATTGATTATATGTTTTATATAAGTAAGTATATAAACAGTGTATAAAATCAATAAATTCAAATATAATAGCTATATAAATAATAAATTATGAGGTGATTACAATGTCTGAAGAAATTAAAGAAGAAACAAAAAGAAAGTTTGGTTTTTATCATCGCAAAGGTGAAAAGATTAAAGTTGTTTTTACTGACGGAAAAGCTATCACTGGAACATATTTATTTGCACCACAGTATGAGATCATTATCGAAACAGAAGATGGACGAGAAATAACGATATTTAAACATGCTGTAAAGTATATCTATGTCATTGATTAGTTTTACAAAGAAAACTAGATGATATATAATGAACTTAACAAGGATTAGTTCCATGGAAACACCGAACCCCCTGACTGCTGGAACAGTTAGGGGGTTTTTTAGGTGCTGGTATGCCGTCTTACGACTTACGCTGATCTAACCAGTGAGAAAACAACGCAAGGACAACACCGACAACAATCGGCGCAACTATATTTACAAGGATATAGTCCATGGAGATCACCTCCTTCCATAAGATCTCGCCTATGGAAGTAAAGACGGCGTACTCATTATACCGAATTACTATGGTTTCTTCTATAGTGCTTACCTTATCCATTTTATCTCTCAAAAACACGTGGCATAATAAGGAGAACGATAAACATCAGGAGGATATACGATGACAAATATTGATTATGAAAAAGAACTACAAGCGTTAGAAGAAAAAAAGAAACAACTATTAAAAGAAAAGCGTGAAAAAGATAAGAAAGAACTTCAGACCTTAAAAGCAGTTTTTGGTAAAGACTTCCCAAGAAAAGAGAATGGTAAATTTATCTCGTTAGATGAATTTAAGAAGAATTATGTCATTTCACATAAGGATCAATCAGGAAGTGAGCTGAATGAATTGAAAGCAGTTCAGGAAGAACTCAATCAATTAAAGAAGACACTGAATGGGATTGCGGATGCAATGGACGATTCAAGAGGCTACTGGCACGTGAGTGATCTTAAGGGGTTAACAAACTGGTTATCACAGTTTAGAACGAAGGGCTAAACTGTGATAACCAGTCTTACAAAAGATACGAGTATACAGTATCTTTTGTATCGAATTGATTGGAATAGGATGACGAAAGGAGTCAGCGTATTCAAATCAATTGGAGATATTTTCTACAAGAATCCATCCAAACATCATGTGATGTTTGGATGGATCTTTGTATTTCATATCATCTGTATATTTCGAAGAAATAGACGATGATATAAGACGAAAGGGTTAAGGGAAAAGCTTTTCCCTTACAAGGAGGTGGATGAGACTTTGCGAAGCAAATGTATACATTCGCACTGCTTGACCAAAACATTTTTTGTACAATTTATGGTATAATTGAGATAAGCGTAGTGATAGAACAATTGGACATAAATGTTTTGTGTTCTTGTGATGTGATGGCTGTTGTTAATCTCAAATGTGAGCGAATAGTGAGTCATTTGGATTTACAACAATCGTGTGAATGGCTGCGACCGAATAGGGAGCAGTCTGAACCGATACATCACATCACTTCGGCACGGAGTGGCGTAAAAAATGACGAATG
>NZ_JBVGOY010000020.1:0-7084 GCF_058188655.1 Macrococcus sp. CoH-51_TC_04 | reverse complement strand
TAATCTTATAAGAAGAGTTTAAGGAACATTCTAAAGTGTTTGCCGATGTACGCGATCGGTAAGCGATTAATAACTGCTGCAAACAGTTATTAATGCTGAATGTTCTTTTTACGTTCAATGAAGTTAATTAAATTGTATAACTATTCCAAAAAAATAGCAAACCAAAATAGAAATTTTCTATTTTGGTTTGCTTATTTTTTTATTTTTAACAAGACGGTAGTGCTATTCACCTAACTATTTTAGAAAGCCCTATCCGTGTTTTTAGATATCTGCTCGTCACTGCCTGGGTGACTCACGAGTGGTAGAAAAGTGGAATCATGCAAACTACCGCATATGCCCGCAGAATAAGTGAAAAAATCCGTAGACATGCTGGATGAATTTGTTGGTCTATGACTCCAGCCCACCGTTCCTTTTTTACATGAAGAACACCTGAAACATGTACTGTCGTATGAAGTTGAGGCAAACAAAAAGACAGGTAGCGATCTTACACTACCTGTCTTTTGTAATCTCTCTTCATCCACTTTTTTCTTAATTTGAGCCAAGTCTATTGAGGTTTTACCGATACGCCTATATAATGTACTTATAAGCAAAGGTTACTTTTGCTACACAAGATATTATATAGAAGAGATCGGTAAAATCATGATTACGTTAGTTGTGGTAACGTAAGATTGAGGTCTGATGGGAGTTGGTAGCTCCTATCACTCCTGCCGTTCTTTTTTATTTGCCTTAATTATACAATTAAGAATAGAATGTATGCAATGGAAATTATCATTTATTTAAAATATCTCTATACAGATGTTATTACTTTTTACTTATATTTCAAAATATTGTTGTAAAAAAAATCCAAAAATATTATACTAAAAATGTAAAAAATTACAGAGGGGATAGATCAAAAGTGAATAAAAAATTAATATCAGTTTCTTTATCTGGATTAATGTTATTAGGTATTATTAGTGGTGTTGCTAGTGCAGCAACTGTATACGCGCAAGGTGGAAAATGGGAATATGGAGTAGGAGAAAAATATGTTTGGTCGTACTATTCTCATGGTTCAAAATATCATGCTTCGACTGCAATTGGTAAATATCCTTCAGAGAGTGGGAAAACTCGTCCTGGAGTAAAAGCACAGGCATCCGCAGAAAAATCTTGGTCTGAAAATCAAACATATTATAAAGTGTATTAAAAAAGAATGGATAAATTATCCATTCTTTTCTTGATGGAAAGGGAAAAATGAAAATTTTAAAAATAATTTTAGATCTTTCTATGTTATTTATTATTTTTTCGATTCTATTTTTGTTTAGTCTTAAAGAAGAAGAAGAATTGATACCAGATAGTAATTATGTAATTAAAATTACGGAATGGGATTTTAAACATAGCAAAGAATCCATATATAAAGAACTAAATAAAATTTCTAAAGAAAATGACATTTCTATTTATAAAGTAAGCTATAGTGATGGAAAAAATGAAACAAAGAAGTATATTTATCCTATAAATAGTAAGGAAAAAGATTTGACAGAAACCTTTAACAGTAAAAAAAATAAACTTATGAATTTTGAGGAAGTGCTAAAAAAAGATGTTAGAGGAAATTATTTTGTTAAAGAAAAAAATATAGATAATACTAATATTCAAAATAGTTTACTTAAATTAGGAATTAAGTCAGATATAATAAAAATATCTCCTCAAATTTTATTTATTAGTTTAATAGCGGATAACGGATTACTATTCCCTATATTATCATTATTTATTATTTATATTCTTTATTTCTTAACAAAAGTATGTAGCAATTTCAAAGAAATTGCTATTAAAAAACTAAATGGATATTCTAATGGAAATATTATTTTTGAGGATTTTCACAAAAAAATATTATACTATATTTCATTTTTTGCTATTTTTATATTTGCAACGATTCTTTATTTAAACTTACTTGAGCATAACAGTCAAATAACCCTGTTCATAAAAAGAGAAGTTATTCTTTATTGTTTATATTTGCTTATAATTATAATTATATCTATTATTAGTTATTTTTTAGTTATAAAAATAGATATTCCATCACTAATAAAAGGACAAAAACCCTATAAACAACTTAGAATTATAAGCACTTTTACTAAGTGTATATTGCTTTTAGTATTTTCTATTATCTATATAGGAAATTATACCCATTTAAAAGAACTTAGCTTAATTAATGAATCAAAGAAAATATGGAATCAAATGGATGATTATTATACAGTAGATATAGCTCCAATTTTCTATAAAGAAGAAGAAAAAAAAATATTGCAGAAAAAATTTCATAATTTAATTATTTATAGCGAAAAAACAAATAATACTTTACTGATTAGAAACAATAATGTTTATAATCCTAGTAATACATATTCTAACGTTGAGAATAGTAAAGTACTATTTATAAATAAGAATTTCATTGATTTTTATGGAAAATTAGATCAAGATTTTTCAATTAAAACAGATGCTAGTCAGATTGAAATTATATTGCCTGTAAATTCAATGAGTAAACGAAAGAATATTGAATTAGATGTTAACGATTGGATAAAATTTCAACAAGATGGTACAAATATAAACCAAAATTCTCATTTTATAAGTAAGGAAAATGACTATAAAATTTATTCATTTGATACTCGTACAATGAAAAAGTATTCCTATATATATTCACCTGTTATTTTAGTCATAGAAGGCAATGATTTAGGTGATGATTTTTATTATACATCTGTTTCTCAAGGATCATATCTTTTTAAAAATTATGATAGTACTATAGACAATATAAAAAAGTTTGGCCTCGAAAACTATGTAAGTAGCGTTACTAGTTTTAAAGATAAAGTCAATAGTGACTATAAAGAAATTAAAATTAAATATTTAATTTTATTATTAGCACAGATATTAAATATTGTTACTATATCAATAACTATATTATTTGATATTAAACAGTATTTTGATCAAAACAAGAAATTATTACTGATAAAAAAGATTCATGGATATAGTATTTTGCATAGTAATATAACTTATATTTTATTGCAGTCATTGCTAATAATATTTGTGGGTATATCTTGCTATTTTTATTTTAAAAATATAATTTTTATTTATATCATGCTTATTTTCATATTGTTTCAATTTGTTTTACAAATATTATATATATATATATTAGAAAAAAATTACACTAAACTAATTAAGGAGATATAAAATGAAAAAGATTATTTTAACGATTATAATATGTCTAGTAATGCTATTTGTATTACTAAATGTTAGAAATGAACACACTGATAGATTTAATCCATTACTTAGCAAAGAAATATCATATGCTAAAGTAGATAAAGAAACGCAAAATTATGAAAATATAGTGATTTATGATGCAAATGGCGACGAAAAAAACTATAAACTATCTTTTAAAGGATATGATCCTAGTCAAGAATACGTTGAAATTACACATAAAGGTAAATACGTTGAAAGTATTAAATACATTACTAAATTAAAATTTAATAAAATAATGGGCAAATAGTATGATTAAACTAGATAATATAACAGTTATTAAAGACGAGAAATTAATTTTTGATAATTTTAATATTGAATTTAAGTTAGGTGAATCTTATGCTATTGTAGGTAAAAGTGGTTCTGGAAAATCTACACTTCTTAACACAATAGCAGGATTTGAAAAACCAAAAAATGGAACTATATTTTATAATAATAGTGAAATTAAATTTAATAAAAATTTTTATAGGTATTGCTTAGGGTATCTATTTCAAAATTATGGATTAGTAGATAACAAGAGTGTAAATGAAAATTTAGATATTGGTTTAAAGTTTAAATTAATGACTAAATCAGAAAAAGAAAAATTAAAAGAAGATTATATTAAAGAATTTAATGTTAATGTTACAAAAAGTAGAAAAATATCAACTCTAAGTGGAGGGGAGCAACAAAGGGTATCTCTTATTAGACTTATATTAAAGTCACCTAGCATAATTTTAGCAGATGAACCTACTGGTGCTCTTGATAAAGAAAATGGCTTTTTTATTTTTTCTAAGCTGTTATCTTTAATTGATAAAGATAAAGTTTTAATTGTAGCAACACACGATATTGATATAGCTCATCAATGTGACAACATAATAAATTTATAAAAATATATTTTCCATTACATTACTAATTGATTCGTTCATAACATCTTGATTAATTCCTATGTATCTTAAGGTCACAGACTGAGATGAATGATTGAATAGATTCATCAATAAAGCGATGTCCTTTGTTTTTTTATAGTAATGATAACCAAACGTTTTACGCATAGAATGTGTGCCTATTTCACTTAAGCCAATAGATTTTGCTGAATGATTCAAAATTCTGTAGGCTTGTACACGACTAATGGGTTTATCATTACCGTCAGAATCGAGTTTATTGCTTTTAAACAGATAATCTTCGTCCTCTAAAAACTGAATATAGCGATCAATATCCTCCTTTAGATGATAAAGGGGGATTTGTTTCTGTTTACGAGTTTTTTGCTCTCTTAATTTAATGGTATAGTCCTTAATATCCTTTTTCTTTAATCCCAACATGTCACTCACTCTCAAGCCACAGTTAATCCCTAAATTAAATAAAAAGACATCACGCTCTGATCCATAATAAGCGAGTGCTTCTTTCATCTCCTGTATCTTTTTTACGTCACGAATCGGTTCTACGCTGTTCATCAAAACCACTCCTATATGATACGTATAATGTACGTATTGATATCATTATGATACATTATTTCAGGCATAAAAATAAACCCCTTTGGTTTCGGGGTTTAACATGTAACATAATTACCATTGTGTTACTTTATTAAAGATAAAAGAAAAACCAATTAATTTAATGATTAGCTAATACAAGCCCCACGTCATTTATACCCTTGATATATATAGGTTAAGTGTCGACGATCTATTTTATTGTGTAAGTTCCCTAATTGAACCTCTTAATTATCTTTTAAATAGCTTTGATAAAAAACCTTTGTTTTCTGATTCTCTATCGTGCCTTAAGTCTTTATAAAAATTATCGCCCTTATTATCACTATGAGCCTTTATATCTGTAGTGTTATCTTCTGCCGTCGTCTCTTTAACCTCTTGTAATTCTATTTCTAAAGCTTTTATCTTCTCATTAGATTGCAATTGTAATGATTGTTGTTGTGATAGTAAGCGTTGTTGTTCATCAAGCGTATTGTTAAGTTGCTTTATCTGTTCATCTTTAACACGTAATTGTTCAAGTAATATATTCAGCATGTCATTGCTTTGTGTCATAGGATCATCATTATCACGTGAATGTGACGTGTTGTTATCACGCTTTGATGACTTATTACTGTTGATACGTTGTGTAATCTGTTCAGCTTGTTCTAACGTTACATAAGATACGTTATCATGTTTAGTTAATTCTAGATCCAATCTTTTAGCATTGTAGAATATTGTTTGTTTAGCAACTTGAAGTTTATCAGCAAGTGCGACCACTGTTATAAGATTGTTATTCATATGTCGTTATCCTTTCTTGTTATTATCACGTGTTATCATGCATACTATGATGTTAGGTTTTAACGCTACTTATCACTTGATACAATAGTATTTTAACAGTATTATTACGTTATATTTAACGTTAATATGATGTCATCATAACGTTATAGTTTAACGAGTCTTTCACTTAATTATCACACAAGTATTAATCAATTGAAATGATGTTTATATGTTTCAATGCTGAATGACTTAATGTAATCGTTTATAACTTGAGTATAAACGATGAATTTTATTTGTTAACTTATCTTAGTTATAATAAAAGAAATAAAAGATTGAGGTGATTATATGTCTGAGGAAAAAACTGAGGTAAAAAGAAAGTTTGGTTTTTATCATCGTAAAGGTGAAAAGATTAAAGTTGTTTTTACTGACGGAAAAGCTATCACTGGAACATATTTATTTGCACCACAGTATGAGATCATTATCGAAACAGAAGATGGACGAGAAATAACGATTTTTAAACATGCTGTAAAGTATATCTATGTACTTGATTAGTTTTACAAAGAAAACTGAATGAGATATAATAAAGTTAACAAGTAGAAATTCCATGGAAACACCGAACCCCCTAACTGCTGGAAACAGTTAGGGGGTTTTTTAGGTGCTGGTATGCCGTCTTAATCCTTACGTTGATCTAACCAGTGAGAAAACAACGCAAGTGCTACGCCAACATACAATGGCGAAATAACGTTAACAAGTAAAAAATCCATGGAGATCACCTCCTTCCATAAGACCTCGCCTATGGAAGTAAAGACGGCGTACTCATTATACCGAATTACTATGGTTTCTTCTATAGTGCTTACCTTATCCTTTTTATCACGTAAAAATGAGTGGCATAATAAGGATAATGATAAACATCAGGAGGATATACGATGACAAATATTGATTATGAAAAAGAACTACAAGCGTTAGAAGAAAAAAAGAAGCAGCTATTAAAAGAAAAGCGTGAAAAAGATAAGAAAGAGCTTCAGACCTTAAAAGCAGTCTTTGGTAAAGACTTCCCAAGAAAAGAGAACGGTAAATTCATCTCGTTGGATGAATTCAGACAGAATTATGTGATTACACATAAAGATCATTCAGGAATCGATCAGAATCAATTCGATGTTGTTCAGGATGAACTGAATCAGTTAAAAAAGAATTTAAATGCCATTGCGGATGCAATGGACGATTCAAGAGGCTACTGGCATATTAATGACTTAAAGGGGTTAACGCACTGGTTATCACAGTTTAGAACGAAGGGCTAAACTGTGATAGCCAGTCTTACAAAAGATACGAGTATACAGTATCTTTTGTATCGAATGGATTGGAATAGGATGACGAAAGTAGTCAGCATATTCCAATCCATTCGGAGAGGTTTTCTACAAAGATCCATCCAAACATCACATGATGTTTGGATGGATTTTGTATTTTATATCATCTGTATATTTCGAAGAAATAGACGATGATATAAAACGAAAGGGTTAAGGGAAAAGCTTTTCCCTTACAAGGAGGTGAATGATACTTTGCGAAGCAAATGTATACATTCGCACTGCTTGACCAAAACATTTTTGTACAATTTATAGTAC